>JBGGMM010000001.1:0-10146 GCA_041288045.1 Pseudobdellovibrionaceae bacterium
ATGATCAATCGAGTGGGTCGGGAGAGCACGGTGTGTTTTGAGATCCTCAATGTCATCTTCAATGGCAGAGTGAATTTTCTTGATTGTTCTCGTGGCCATGGAAAACCTCCTGCATGGATCTTGAGCCTAAAGGTTTGGCCTTGGCAGATCCATGTTGGGTAAGATCATCGGATGCCGCGGATGAATACTTTCCACTTTTTCAGCTTTTTGAAAAAATTCCAGCTCAAGAGCGTCATGAGCTGAGAAAATATGCACTTGTTGTCCTTGAGTTTGCAGCAGTTGGCGCAGCTTTCTTTGATTCATCAAGCGCGATTTTCGATCTTGGTCCATCATGGTCTGATAAAATCGCAGGCCAGGGGTGCAGTACGGGTTTTTGGGATTCATTTCTTCGCGAAAAAAATAGGCATCACCGGCATGCAAGAGCCAACCTTGATCGGTCTGAACTGCGACTCCCGAATGTCCCCACGTATGTCCAACCAATGGAATCAATAGAATTTCGGGTGGAAGCCCTTTCAAATCGCGCACGCTTTCAAAGCCAAACCATCTTTCACCTTCAGAAAAATAAGTCTGCCACTTTTTAACATCACCCCATTGTTCCGGCGAAAACCGATTTCGATCCAGCCAACTTTGCGGTTGAGAGGCCGCATTGAGCTCAGCTTTCAGAACATGCACTTGAGCCTGGGGAAAATCGCTGATGCCGCCAGCGTGATCAAAATCCAGATGAGTCAAAACAATATGCCTCACGTCCTCCTGGTTGAAGCCCAAGCGCTGAATTTGCCGAAGTGCGGTTCTTTCAGGTTCTAGTTGCACTCGATTGAGGCGGCGAAAATAGGGACTGAATCTTTTTTCGGGATAAAGAATATCTTTGGTGCCAAAGCCCGTATCGACCAGAACAAGACCTTCGTTGGTTTCAATCGCCAAGCAGTGGCAGACAAGATGTGAGCTGAGGCCATGGCTGAAACCGTCCCAGAATCGTCCCCCCAAGGGGCACATGCTTCCACAATTCAAATGATGGATGCGCAACATAGAAGCTCCTTTCGTGTCATCAGCCCAACTTCAGTCGACATTCGTCTTTGGGACAAGACGCATTTGCCTTGTTTATTGGCAAGAAAAACGTCCCCATTTTTGGGGAACAAATCCCTTTTCCATTTTCCATTTTTAATGTGCCGTCACTGGAATATGGCACTGGCATTGCAAAATTAAAAACTGCATGAATGATCTCTCAACCACGAACAAAAGGAGATTCATATGAAAAAGATGTTCATTGCACTGGCGACGTTGCTGCTCACAGGAACAGCCTTCGCTCAGGACAGTACAGAGAAGGCAACAGCTGAAAGTCGAAGCACAGCCAATCAATACTCAACCTCCACCTCCGAAGCTGGCTGGTTTCCGTCTGTTGGCGTTGACTTCGGTCATATGGATCAAACAGGAAACGCCGATGAAGATGGTGAGGGTGTTTCAGTGAAAGCTGTGGGGACCTATTATTTCCCCAACTCGGCATGGCTGGCAGATGCGGGCCTTGGTATTCACAAGCAGTACTTTGAAGATAGCGACAATCCAGTTGTTGGCTTGATCAGTTTTTCAGGTCGATATCAATTTCCTCGTCGTTTCTCTGTGGGACCTGTGTTTGATAGTTTCCTCGGAACTGGCGATGAATACGGATCTTCGAATGACTACCTGGCAATGATTGGGTTGGTCGGGATGAAAGAAGTCGCATTTGCCAATGACTCCTTGGGCCGATTCGGATTGAAATACTCCACCGAATTTGGAATTGAAGATCAAAGCAACGACTACTTGGGTTTAGTTTTTGAATGGGGAATTGGCTCTCAGAACACTCTCGTTCGACAAGCGACAGCGATGAATGAATAAACAGACGGAACTCTCTCTTGGCTCCGCTCATCCTCAAGATGAGCGGAGTTTTTTATTGCCACCGCGACTTTACAACTCAGCTGGAGAAATCCGCAAAGTTGGGTTTGAAATTGAATTCGGTGGATTGAGTCTTGAGGAAACAGCCAAGATCATTCTCAGCCTTTACGATGGGACCCTGGAAAGGAAACACAATTTTGCGTTCAAGGTGAAAGGAACACAGTTTGGAGATTTTCACCTCGAATCGGATTCCCGGTTTCTTTCCCAAAAGAAATACAGCGCTTATTTAGAAAAAATGGGTGTCGCACCAGAATCAGCTTTGACGGACAATGTGGAAAAATTTCTGGATAAGCTGGCGGGCACTTTGTTGCCATTTGAAATCGCCATGCCTCCGATCCCCATCAATCAATTGCAAGCGGCTGAACGAATCCGAGAACGGCTATTTGAAAATTCAGCTCTTGGCACATCCTCATCGATTTTTGCGGCATTTGGAATGCAATTCAATCCTGAAGTGCCTGACGAAAATCCCCAGACGATTCTTGGATACCTGAGAGCCTTTTTCCTTCTTTACGATTGGCTGGTAGAAGAATCTGAAATCGCAATTGCTCGCAGAATTGCCCCTTATATCAATCCATTTCCTCAAGAGTACATGGATCTGGTCCTCAATCCGCTCTATCAACCTGATATGAGAAATCTCATTTTGGATTATTTGGATTTCAATCCTACGCGCAACCGGCCTTTGGATCTTCTGACACTTTTCACCTACCTCAACCGGGATTTGGTCTTTCGTTTCCCAGTGGAAAGACACTTGATCAAAGCGCGTCCGACTTTTCATTATCGTCTGCCAAACAGTGAAATCGATGATCCTCATTGGAGCTTTGCCAAAGAGTGGAACAAATGGGTCTTCGTTGAAGAGCTCGCCGCCGACCCTGTGAAGTCCTTGCGTATGAGTTATGATTATTTCGAGTTTCACAGTCCCAGCCGGATTTTCCAGAAAGGTCCCTGGGTTTCAAAAACTCGCGAGTGGATCGATGCCAAAGCATAGGCCCTTGATCGGTGTCACAAGTCCCAGTCGAAGCTCTTTACCTTCTTGGTATTTCATCCGAATCATCATCTGGTGGGCGGGAGGTCGAAGTGTTCGTATCCGTCCCGATTCACCTTTGCCAAAGAAAAATTTAGACGGTCTGATTCTCGGTGGAGGAGCGGACATTGATCCAACCCGATACAAAGAGAAAGTTCTTCCGGCGCTCCAACAAGTTTCAAAAGAAGTTCCAAGCAAGAACTGGAGATTTTTTTATTTTGTTTTCATTTGGCTTTTTCGAAAACTTCTCAGTCTTGAATTCACCACTCAAAAAGAGGACAAGCAAAGAGACGAGCTTGAGTTTCATATCCTCAGATTGGCAGTGGAAAAGCAAATTCCAGTCTTAGGGATTTGTCGGGGAGCTCAGCTCTTGAACGTCTTTTTTGGTGGGTCGCTTTACCAGGAAATTGCCGAGTTCTATACGGAGCAACCCTACCTCAACACAGTTTTGCCAAAATCGACCATTTTGGTGAAAACTGACAGTCGTTTGCATTCAATTCTGAAAAAGAAGCTCACACGGGTGAATTCACTTCATCATCAGTCCGTCAAAACTCTCGGCCAAAATTTAAAGATTGCAGCGCAGGAACCCAATGGAGTGGTCGAAGCAATTGAACATCCTGATTTCCCTTTTTTGATCGGAGTTCAATGGCATCCAGAATTTTTAATTCCCTACCGCGCCCAAAGAAGGATTTTCAAAGAGCTTGTTGAAGCCTCTCGAAAATCCCAATCTGTCTGTTTGGTCAATGTTTCTGACGATCCGGTGAGCGCGTAACCCATGATCGACCGGCACCTATATCTGTGTAACCACCAGTTGAATGTCCGCGTGGATTTTCTCGGTGACCTGGCTGATTTTCTCTTTCAGCTCTGTGATCCACTTTGTGATCGGGATCGCGGTTCGGATGGTGACGTTTTGCCATGTCCTCATCGGTTTTCATTTCAACTTCTTCAAGTCCTCCGGGAGTGTCTTTGAAAGAAGCGCCGATTTCGCTGCGTGGGCTGTCCTCATCAGCTTGGCTGGGAAGCCCTCGGATCGAGGCGTCCATAGCGCTGGCTGCGCGGTCCATCTGTTCCACCACGTCGACTTCGCCTCTCATGAAATCCGCAGGTTCATCTTCCAGGGATTCAAGAGAATTGCTGATGGCGCCCATGTTTTCATCTTTTGTGAGTGCATCACCGAGGGCTGTCTGGTCTTGATCCGTGAGAATGCCAGTTTCATCTCTTCGATTTTCGCTGATCTCTGCTCCTCCAGGCTGTGTAAAGCCGGGATTTGGATTCGTATCTGGACACATAGAAACCTCCTTGTGAGAAAATCACCAAGCTGTTTGAAAGACACCCCACATCCACCTTGCGAGGTAAAAAGTCAGAACACCGATCAGAATCAAAGCTGCTGCCATCAGGACAAGCGTCGCCATTACGACAGTTCGTGAAGCTCTGGTAACATGGACTGGTTGTCGAATATAGTTTTCAAGTAAAGCCACATTCTTGTTGTTGGCTTTCCACATAAAATCAAAAAGATTGCCGATCAGTGGAATTGTATCGACCACGTTATCAATGAGAAGGTTCAACCCCATTCGCAAGACGACTGAAAGGGGGCAGCCCAACAGAGCTGCTTTGTAGAGGATATAGAAAGAAACCAAATTGGTGAAAAGATCTCCTACGCCGGGGATCAGTCCTAAAAGCCCATCCCAACCAATTTTCCAGCCGAATGGGAGATGGTATTTAGAGTCGAGGAAATCAGAAATTTTGCGCAATTCACGCAAAGCTTCTTGCTCATCAGCAACGGATAGAAATCGAGAGTCTTGCATGACCTGAGGCATATGTCCTCCTGCCCTCAAAAGCAATGCAAAAAGGGTTCCTTGAGAGCCAAGGAAAACCTGTGATTTGGAATGAACTTCGCAATGACTTCATGTAGAGGTCAGAGGTGGGACAAAAAGACACATTTGAAAATGAAAACGCTGAACTTTTTCACAAAGGAGTGAATGATGAAAAAAGCAATGATCATGATGGCTGGAATTTTTTTGGCGGGTTCTCTTTCTTTCGCAGAAACTGCAAAGGAAAAATCGGATACCGAGGTCAAAACGACGACAAACCCTATCACGGGAAGTGAAACGACAACCAAGAAAACGAAAAAGAAAATGAAAACCGCTTCTGGAGAGAAAAGTGAAATGGAAGTCACTGATAAAACTAAAAAAACCAAAGACGGGCAAGTCAAACAGTCCGTTGAGGTCGATGCAGATTCAACTTCCAACGAGTAATTCTAAATCCCACTAGGCCAGGTTTCTGGCAGATCTTTTCGGTCCATCTCAGTCGTGATTGGTTTCAGGGCTGAGGTGCGATCGACAAAGACAAATGCGTCATAGCGGTTGGCCAATGAGGTGGGGACATAATTATGCCCGGTTTTTTCATAATGGCTTTCATAGACGACGCCAATCGCTCGATGACCTTGGGTTTTATTAAGCAAAGTCGCTTTGCTGCGATTGAAAGTCACAAAAAAGCGATCGGCAGACAGTCTTTCGGCGACCTGGTGAAAATCACTTTCATAAGATCCTGATTTGGCATCGGGGATTTTCATCACTTCGGCCGAAGCTCCCCATGCTTTCCCAGCTAAAACTTCGCCACTATGAGTGCCAAAACCAACTAGAAAAACATTGTCCATTCCATATTTTTCTCGAGCCAATCCACCAAGATTGATGTAGCCGGCTTTCAGCATGTCTGTGGCATGATAGTCACCAATATGAGTGTTATGGGCCCAGACCACGGCTTTGCTGCCTTCGCCATGTTGATGAAGAAGAGCATCCAAAGTCTGCAACATGTGCTCATCGCGAATATTCCAGGATTCTTCGCTGCCTTCGATCATCGACCGATAGTATTTTTCAGCATTCGTGATGATCTGTGCATTTCTTTGGGCATTGAACAGATCCGGAGCATCCACGTCTGTCTGCTCGAGCCGAAGCCGAAGCAGTTTTCGCAAGCTTGCAAGAACCTCATCCTGGCAGCCATGCGGCCACTGGACCAGAGCTTTAGCATACGCTTTTTCATTGCGCTCAAAGGGATCAAAGCAGGAATAAGCTCTTAAAAGGTCCTCTTGCAATTCAGGGGACAGGTCACGGGCGAATTTTTTGACTGCATCGATGGATTCAAATAATGAGTAGACATCCAAGCCATAAAAATTTCCCTTTTGATTGAGTCGCATCCACTGAATCAGTTTTTCAGTCTCTTCATTGGCCCACATCCAAGTCGGCCAGCGATGAAAGGATTCCATCACTTTGCGTGCACTTCCGCCATCGCCGGATTGAATGTAGCGATTGAGCTTCCAGCAATCGGGCCAGTCGCCCTCAACGGCAATGAATTGGAAACCGTGATCTTCAATCAGCTTTTGTGAAATCAAACGACGCAGTTGATAGAACTCGAGAGTGCCGTGCGTGGACTCACCCAGCATCACAACCCGGCATTGGCTCATTTTTTTCAAAAGCTGTGAGAGATGAGAAGGTTGTCGCAGAGGAACTGCGGTTTTCATCACTTCTTTGACGATCGGATTTTTAATGGGTTCAGGGGTCGGGATTTCCGGTTGATTGATTCGATCCAGGACTTCGGCCACTTGACGATCCGTCACTTTTTCGAATTGGCCGTAAAATTCGCTGACTGAGCGAAAATTTTCAGGTGCCATCAAATAAATCAAGCTATCCACGGATTTAGAAATTTTTTCGATCGCTGCAGGATGACCTACCGGAATGGCGACAATGATTTTTTGTGGTCCTCTTTTTTTAAGAAAATCGAGCGCGGCTTTTAATGTGGACCCAGTTGCAAGACCGTCATCGATTAAAACCACAGTCTGATCTTTGAGATCGATGACTCTTGAATCCACTTTCCATAAATGTCGCTGACGACTGATGGACTGCCTGGCTTTCACGACGGCGCGGTCCAAATCGGCTTTTGCAGGTTTTTGACTGAGATTTTTCAGATCCTGCCAAATTGGCTTTCCGTCTTCGACGATGGCGCCCATGGCAACTTCGGGATTTCCGGGAATTGGGATTCTTTTGACCAAAAGAAGATTTAAATTCTGTTGGAGGGCTTTGGCGATGGGCTCTGCCACCGGCACCCCTCCGCGGGGAAGAGCAAAAAGAATGGGATTTTCAAGCGAGAGGCCTTTGATTTTTTCTGCAAGGAATTCTCCAGCTTGGCGACGATTTTCCAGTTGAGCGATGACAGCTTCCATAATTTTCTTGTACACTGCACAAGTTCGGCCACGAATGTGAGACGGGAAAAACGTCACTCCTAACGCAAACTTAGAAATTTGAGGAATTTCGCCTCTGAGATTTGACATTAAAAAGAAAGGATTGAATCAAAATGAAATGCCCCTGTGGCTCTTTGAAAAATCAAGCGGAATGTTGTGATCCTCTCATTACCGGCGAAAAGGCGGCTGAATCTCCAGAAGAATTGATGAGATCTCGGTACACAGCTTTCGCCATCAATAAAATGGATTACATTTTTGAAACGACGGACCCACAGGCTCGAATGGATTTTGACCATAAAGCCAACGAAGAATGGGCGAGCTCATCCAAATTCCTAAAACTTGAAATTCTGCGTGCTTCGCAAGAGGGAAATAAAGGGATGGTCGAATTCAAAGCCACTTATCAAACCGGCGACCAAGATCCGAAAGTTCATCATGAGATTTCAAAATTTAGAAAGCAGGCAGGGGTTTGGTATTTTCGCGAAGGACGCGCTCAAAGCTAGAAAGAACTCCCGGGTTGCTTGAGAAATTCAATTTCTTCTGCAGTGGAAACTCGACCCAAAATTTGATTTCGATGTGGAAAGCGCCCAAAGCGATCAATGATGTTCTTGTGAAGGATTTCGTATTCCAGATTGCCCTCATGCCCTTTTTCGGAAAAAAGCTCCACAGCTTCTTCGTGAATGAGAACTGACTCGCTGTGCATGAAAGGCATGTATAGGAAAGCTCTTTGCATGACTGACAACTGAAAGTGTTGTCCAGAGAGAATGGCTTCTTGAGAAAGAGCTAAGGCCAAATTGTCTTGTGAAAAAGAGCGGGGATCGCCACGAAATAAATTCCTGGAAAATTGATCCAGAACAATCACTTCGGCCAGCCGACCCTGTATGGAGTCTCGCCAATCCCATAGTTCACAGCGCGAGGCCCTCTCATGAGTTTCCAAAAAAAGATGGCGAATCTTTTCGTCCAAAGCCGGATCTTTGCGGAACCATTGAGCCGGTTGGAGTTCTTGAAACCAGAATGAAAGAACCTCATTCGCTGTCATACAATCACTTCGGGAGCTGGCAGCCTGCTTGATTCAAATCCAATTTGTTCTCAGCATTCAAGCAAGAGTAAACCCAAAAGGTCTGCTGTGCGTATGACAAACCTTTTTCAAATGAGACATTGCCTTCAGAGTCAACCTCACAGGGATTGTTCATGGTGCACTCTTGTCCGTCTTCATTTCCGGTGTTGTTAATGCCAACCATATCCCGAGTGCCAGAGAGGACAATCGGCGAACCAGAAGTCCCGCCAATTGTTTCACATCCAGGGCGAGAGTAGCGGATAGAATCTGCGAAATGATAGCCCTCTTCGATCAACTGAGGAATAAAAGCTTCGATTGAGCAGCTGTAGCCTTTTCTCCAGTATCCTGAAATCACTTCAATCGGCATAGCCAGTTGCGGGTGAGTGGCCGAAAGAACCAAAGGAGAAACATGAAATTTCTCTTTGATCTGGGAATAGGTTTCTTGCAATTGATAAATCGCCAAATCTGTTGAAGTCATGGTTGCGTACAAAAGTCGAACGGCTTTGACAGTTCCGGCCAATTGGGCTTTTGAATTCATCAAATTCACACGTCGAGAAGAATTTTGGTTTTCAAGAATCTGTCCAGGTTTTGGAAAGCCAAATTCGACACAGTGGCCATTGGTGAACATCAAAGCCTGGTCGGAGTCTTTAGAATTTTCAAACTGCACCAAACTCCCGGAGCAATTGGAAAGGGCCACAATCCCTTCAAAGTCATAGTCTGTATTCACTTCAGTATGAAAACTCAGACTGGCAAAATCTCCCTGAGGCAGTGGAAAAGCCAAAGCCCATGCGCTTGTGAAAAATGAGAGCGAGAAAAAAAGAACGCGAATTTGCATCATGATCCCTCCAATGGATGATTGCAGCTTTCGATGCTAGTCGAGTGTTGAGGGGATGCAAAAGAAAATTGCATTCTGGCAAATAATGACATTGCGCTTATCTTGCTCGGCGGGAAGTGTTCAAACCCCAAAGTTGAAAAATTAAAAAGTCATTTCATGCACTTCAAAGATGTATCCGTTGGGCTTCAGACCTCTGTCTTCGGAGATTCCCCTGACGTCGAACTGCCGTCACTCCAACTTGTTGGCAATAATCGAGAACGGGACATGAGAGGCATTTCGGAGCTACACCAGTACAAATGTGCTTGCCAAAAGGGACCAAGAGCTCGTTGATTTCCACCCATTTCGAGCGCGGTAATTTTTTCTGCAGCTGAAGCCAACTTTTTTCTGGTGTTGAAGCTTGAATGTATCCCCAGCGGTTGGTGACTCGGTGAACGTGGATGTCGACACCGATGGAAGGAATCCCACAGGAGATTCCTAAGACGAGATTGGCGCACTTGGGTCCCACTCCTGGTAAGGATGTCAAAGTTTCGAAGTCACAGGGAGTTTTTCCATCAAAATCGGCCAAGATCTTTTCACAAATGGAAAGAATTGTTTTCGCTTTTTGAAATGGGAAAGTGCAAGGTTGAACCATTTCACCCAGCTCTTGCAAGGTCAGTTGGGACATTTGCTTTGGAGTTCGAGCTCGCTTGAATAATTTTTTAGCTACAACCAAGCTTGTTTCGTCGCGGGTTCGAATCGAAAGCAGACAGGCCATCAATTGCTCGAATGGACTGTGGTGCCCCTCTTCATAAATTTGAAACAGCATCGCTTTTGGATAGGGTTTGATCGCTTCTCGGATGAGTCTGAACATTTTTGGAATATCATAGGACTTTTTCAAAGCGTCCTCCCGCCTTTCTTTCTCTTCTCTTTGTATTTTCAACTAAAAAATATCAGAAAGAAAAGCGCCTGGAACTTGTAGGATAACAGCCGGAATAATTTGTGCAGAAAATAAAAAGCAGTGATCAGGAGGTCGTGGATGGACATCGAAAAAACGTTTTCGGGTGAAAGTGTGTCATCTTGGATGGACATTGATCCCT
>JBGGMM010000002.1:0-11757 GCA_041288045.1 Pseudobdellovibrionaceae bacterium
GGCAAACTGTGGACTCGTGAGGGTGAGGTTTTTGAACTGATGGATCTCACTGATATCCGGTCCGTCAATTTGATCACTGATGTCTATGGGGTTTTAAGTTATGCAAAGGACCTTCATCAGGCTCTGCAAAAGACCTTTCAGCTGATGGCCGTTGAAGGAGTTCTTTTTTTGAAAACAGAATCCAATCGAACTCAGTTTCAAAAAAAGGATCCGCAGTCTGTGATTGATTTCGAAAAATTTCTGCGCTCAATTCCGGGACTTGAAGTCGAGGGACAGTTTGGAATTTTGAAAATTCGCAAAAAAGCCGAGAAGGTTGAAGTGCCTTTGTTTCGCCTGAGGCGGTATGATCCTCAAGGTTTTCCAGCTTACCGCAGCTATGAATTGATTTCTTCTAGTTCTTTTCTCGAAAACTAAAAGTGTAATTGAGACTTGTCAGAAGTCCTTCGGGAGCTTTTGGAAAGTCCCAGCCAAGCATTTTTTCTCGGATGCAGGTTTTCAAAGAACCGCTTTGGATTTCGTTTTTGGGAAAGGCAATGTCTTGCACTTGGCCGTGGTCGTTGACCTTCCAGGCGATAAAAATGTCACCTTGGAACTTCTTTTCTTTTGTTGCTAGAGAATCCTTGTAGCAGAGCTTCAACTGAATACTGTAGAGGTTGATGGTTCGATTGGTCTCTTCAAGATCTGTGACATTCAGCCATTGATTTTCAACCGGTTGGTCATAGGAAAAACTCGCTTGAAAATCGTAATTTTCCGTTCCAGGAGACGGGGGCAATTGAAGACTCATCAATTCTTTCTGAACGCATTGGCGAGCTTTCAAAGACGGAATTTGGCTGGACTGAAAGTCCACTTTGACCGCTTTGCCTTGTGGGGAAATCAAAATCTGCAGATCATCAGTTCTTGAGATTTTTTGTTTTCCCACGGCTTGGGGGTGGCATTTCAGAATTTTCTGGGAAAAGTCTTCCATGGAAGCTTGCAGCTTTTTTTCATAGGCAAGATTCTTTTCAGCGGTCCAACCATGGACCGTACCGAAAAGAATTGAGACGAGGATCAATGTTCGCATATTGATTTGTAAGGCAAGACCTGGGCCGTGCTCTGAAAGCTATCAGTTTCATTTCACTCAAAATCTCTGTTTAATCTCTATTCAACTCTTTGGGGGTCATCCGCCTAGAGATTGGAAATGCTTCAGGATTTTCATCAATGGAAAGGATTTGGATAGGCCTGAAAGCTCGACGTCTTGAATTGAGACTCGAGACCTTTTTCTTGACGAAATCTTAAAGCCGGAGCAGAGAGAAAGAATGGATTTACAGATTCAAACTTCGATGGGAAAGAGCCGGAAAGTCGCTGGTCAATTCATGGATGTGCAGCTCAAAGATCGGATCCAACGATCGGCACAGGGTGCTGGCATTGGGTTGGGTCTTGCGCTTCTCAGTTTGCCTCTTCCCGCAGTTCATTTTGTTTTGGTTCCGTCATTTCTGATTTTTGCTGTTTATTCGGGAAATAAAAAGTTGAATGAAAAATTCAAGGTCGAATTTCATGAAGCCAAATGTCCTGAATGTGGACAGCCCTTGAAGGATTCCAAAATTTTTTCAAAGGAGCCCAGATTTCGGATCCAATGTTACGAGTGCAAAAGCCAATTACACTTGCATGCCCTTCCATTTTCCGCGGCGAAAAATGAAAGCACTGACCACAGCCAGGGCTGAGAAGGACAAGGTCACTGCCAGGAAAACTCCCTGTGGGCCCATCCCGAGAACCGTCGATAGGACATAGGCCGCGGGAATCTCAAAGGCCCAGAAAATGAAAAAGTTGATCAGAGTCGGTGTCCAAGTATCGCCGGCGCCATTGAAGGACTGGGTAAGGACCATCCCAAAAGCGTAAAACAAAAATCCACAGGCCACTGTGCGAAGACAGCTAATTGCGTAAGCCGACACGGCTGGGTCATGGGTGAACCAGTTGATAATGGGAGGTGCAAAAATTAAAAACAAAGCCCCCATAAAGCCAAGAAAAATTGCATTGTAGGCTCCAGCAATCCAGACAGCTTTTTCAGCGCGTTCTGGTTTTTTTGCTCCTAAGGACTGACCCACCATTGTGGCAGCGGCATTTCCAAGCCCAAATGCGGGAAAAAGAGCGAAAAGAATGATTCGAAAACCAATGGTGTATCCAGCAACAGCTTCAGCGCCAAAAGTGGAGACAATTCGAACTAGTCCCATCCAACTGGCAGTTCCAATGAAAACCTGCAGTGTGCCCGATCCTGAAAGTTTCAAAATTCTCAAAATCAGATCAGGAACCAATTGCAGGTGATGCTTTTTCAATTTCACTCGGCCAATGCCGCCAAAAAGATGCGAAAGAGTGTAAATGGCGCCAATGCCTCGGCAGCAGGTCGTGGCCACGGCGGCTCCAGTCACACCCAATTGTGGAAAGAAAAGATAACCATGAACTAAACAGGGGACAAGAAGCACATTCAGGCCATTGGAAATCCATAGAGCCCGCATCGCAATTGTCCCATCGCCAGCTCCACGAAAAATGGCATTGCCCAAAAAAAGAAGCAGGATCGAAATATTTCCACCGAACATGATCCGCATGTAGTTGCTTCCATATTCGACGATTTCAGGGCTTGCACCCATCAGGCCCAAAAGCTGAGGAGCTAGAATCACTCCAGCAATGCCAATCACGATGGACACAAGAGCACCAAGGAGCACCGTCTGAACTGCTGTTTGGGAGGCACCTTCAAAGTCTTGCTCTCCCACTCGCCTGGCCATCATAGCCGTCGCACCGATGCTCAATCCGAAAGCGACAGTGTAAACGATGGTGAGAAGGGATTCTGTCAAACCAATGGTGGCGACGGCATTGGGTCCCAGTTCGCCCACAAAGAAAATGTCAGTGACTACAAACACACTCTCCATCACCATTTCAAGCACCATCGGGATGCCAAGCAGAATCACCGCTTTACCAACAGGACCCTCAGTGTAATCACGAGGAGCCCCATGAATTGCTTCCAAAAAAAATCGCCAAATCTTTTTCATCGTCCAAAAATCCTATCACGGGAATTCAAAGAATGAAAAGAATCAGAAAAGAGATCGCCTTTCAGGTCCAGAGCAGCTGCCAATCGGCTGTCGAAAGCCCCCTGAGTCTTTGCTTCGAGTACTTGATCTCGCCCTTAGCTTCTTTCTCATTGAGCCTGATGTAATTCCTGACTGTGAGATAAGCCTTCCACCCTTTCACGATGCGTGTGAATGGCCTGAATTTCCAAAGCTTGGTCTTCTTTTCCTCTGTCTTTGTGGGGGCTTGCCTAGATCCCGTAGTTGGGTGGGGGGTATCGGTCACCAAGAGATTGCTCTTTCCAAATTCCTGAGCAATTTGTCCTGCCACAACTCTTAGAAAATGCTGAGCGAGTGATCTTCTGGTGATCCGAATGAGTAAATGCAGATGATCTCCACAGATGGCCTTTTGCTCGATCTTCACAAAGAACTTTTTCGAATAGCGCTTGAGCACTCTTTCACAGATGGAAAAAGCAAGAGGTGAGCGAAACCCCCGGCGCATTCCCAAACGATCGGCTTTCAGCACCAAATGAATCGGGTCGCGAGAAGAAAGAGGCCTGGCACCGCGGCCTAAGCGTTTTTGTCGTAAGATCCCGCCGTGTGTGTAGCGGAATTTCCAGTGAACTTTTCCAAACTCAAATCCTAATTGGTGCCCCATACCCCCACATACCTCCATGATAAGCAGGGAGTGCAAAGGAGAGACAGAGTTCATGAACAATCAGCGAGAGGAGAGAGCAAGGAGTGTCCGGCTGTTGGAAATGAGCGAGTTATGGAGTCAGGGCATTGTGCCGTCATTTTCGTGTTCACGACAGCGAGTGTTTGATCTGTGCCGTGAAGCGGGTTGAGAAAGAGAAATTGAAATCTCTTCTGATTCTCCTAGGCAGTCTTTGCATTTTGGGCAGAACCATAGTCCTTGGAAAATGAATTCGAGCTCGGATTGGCATTGGCTGCAGATCATTGGCAACTCCTCAGGTTCAAAAAACCAGAAGAGAATAATCGAAAAGAGAGCGACTCAATGTCAGATTTGCTTAAGGACTTGATGAAGCTTTGGTTGATAGAGTGATGACTCCAAGAACTGTTTTTCGATCTTTTGTCAGAGGCACTTTTTGCTGAGCCAAATCAAAATCACCGTTGACGCCAAAGTCATTGTCATTGACCACAGCCAACTGTTTTTCAGAGATCATCGCAAGGCCTTCAACTTTTTCTGCGAAGTCATAGCCAATTTCGGCCAAAGAAAGATAAAGCGTCGGCTCTAGCAATTGATTTTCTGTTTTCAGCTGAGGCAGTGGAGTTTTCTCTGGAGCTTTCGCCCGCAAGCGGTGAGAAAGGTCGATTTTGGTGATCAGGTGAGTGCCTTGAGGGCCGGATTTTGAATTCTGCTCAATCACATAAAGCTCGGAACCTCCTGGCAAAACTGAAAGATCGCCGATCTTATCGACTCCATCGCGAGTGAGAGGGTAAAGGAACTCGCCACTGACTTTTTCAGTTTTGACATCGAATTCGATCATTCGAATCACCGATTTGTGTTCTGAATTGGCCACTTCCAGCGGGCTTTGCAAAAGAGCGTAGATCTTGCCGTTGGAAAAAGTCAGGCCTTCAAATCCTCGATTGGATTTTCTTTGCTTGTAAATTTCTGGAAGGGCTTCGACCACCACTTGCGGACCATACAGTTTTCTCAACTTTTTCAGCTCGGAAGTTGGCAGACTGTTTTTAGGAATAAAGCGCTTGAGCAAGCGACCATCTGAATCGAATTTCAGCAAAGAAGGTCGGTACTCTTCACAAATCCAAAAATGACCCTCTGAATCTTGAGTCATGCCTTCAGAATCAAGGCCCATCAGATCTGCAGACAGAGCCTTGCCACGAAGATCCATCGCTTTTTCATCGCTCTCTTTTTTCTTTGAATTGATCCACTGCGGTTTTCCAGATAGCGGCTGTCCTCGTGGATCTGTGAGCAGAATTTCATCAATCACCTTGAAGCTCTTTGTCTTCGAATCAGTTTGCAGTTTAAAAATCCGCGGTTGAAATTCAGGAAGCAAAAATGGTCTTGAGTCGGGATCCACCCCAGAAATAGAGACGGGATTCCCGTTGGGGCCTCTGTCGGTCAGCGTGAGAAACTGCCATTCGCCCTCGGAGGTTTTGCCTAGGTAAAGAAGACCTGAAAATCCTCCTGCCAAAACGGAATCTCCTGATAATGTTGTCCCAAGGACTTGTGGATTTTCTAAAGTGAAAAGATCCAATTGAACATGGGGCCCAGAGGAAACAGAAGTCGGCGAAGGGGAATGAAGACATGAAGTCAGAGTCAATAAAAAGGAACCTAAAAAGGGCAAAGCAATCTTCATAAAATTTTCTCCTGACAAATTCCAGACACAAATCAGGTTGCCACATCCAACAGGAAAGGGGAAGCTTCGATATATGGGTGTTCATTGATTGCTCGGACAGTTTTGACTTTTATTTTATTAATTGTAAATGCGTCCTGGGCGCTTGCAAACGAAGTTCATTTGGTGGAACTGCAATGGGTGATTTGCGAGCCCAATGAGATGACTTTCTTTCAAAAACTGAATGTTCAGCCGTTGTCTCCAACAGTCCGGCAGGTTTATTATTCTGAAACAAAAGAAAAGGATCTCTACAGTCGAGGTGCAATCGCTCGCACTCGCCTTTCGAAGAAAAAAACAAAGACAGCCGCGAAAATCAAAGGCTACACCGAAGCGGGAATACCCTGGGATTTTCTTGCTGGATCTGACTTTAAATGCGAAATGGATTCTTATCTGGAGCATGAGTCGATTGCCTGTTCGCTGTTTTCAGAGAATGCAGACGAAAATAAAAATCTGACGCCCAAACAAATGCAGTTTCTTCAAATGGAAACCGGCTTTCAGAATTGGCAGCAGGTGAGACTCTGGGGGCCAGTTCAAAGTTCAGAGTGGGACTGGGTTGAAAAAAGCATCAATGAAAATTTAGTTGTCGAGGTCGTTCAAGGGCCTCAAACCTTTTTCTCGCTGGAAATGTCAGCGCGGGTGCCCGTGGAAAAAAAGAGCGAGAGCTTCTTGAAATTGGATTCCTGGCTGAGAAGTCATGGAATTTTGCTTTGCCCTGATCAGTCAGGAAAAACAGCAAAGCTTCTAGAGGCCCTCATTGGTCAGCCGCGATGAATTTTTAATTCCAAAAAATCATGAAATGATGATGGCACAAAGCCTAGACTTTCGGCGGGCATGCGAGTTGACAGGCCTTCCGACCTTTATCTAGAAAATTTTCTGGAACTCAATTAGGTTCGCATTCAACAGAAAATTTATCCAAAGTTAACAATATCTAAACCAAACGATAAGGAATTCATCCTTTGAAAAACTCATTTGTCTTTTTCATTCTGCTTTTGGTTCCGCTGCTTTCAAATGCGAAAAACACCTGCTTTGTCGATGTCGAGATGAATTGCACGGCCCCGTCGAACGCAAGTCAAATTCGCTTGCGCCCAATGACTTGGACGCCAAAGTCAGCGACGGCAAGAACGGCACTGTTTAATTCTCTTGAAGTGCAAAATGATCCAGCGGCTTGTCTGGCATTTGCGCAAATCATGAAAACAGAATGTGCCATTGCCACGCCGGTGACGATGGTTTTCACAACGGGTCCAGCGAAGCCGATGATCACCACCCTCGCGACTGGCTTTGATCCCAACAAATACTGCCGCCTTCCGCATTCCAAAGCTTTTAAAACTTATTTCAATCAAGCGGCTGTGGCAGGCGCAACTCCGGCCAAAATCTGTCCAAAAACTCTGAAGGGATTTCTGCCGATCATCGAATCCCTGGTTCAACAATAGTTCAGCAATAAACGAGCGAGGCCTCATTGAAAAACTGGTTACAAAAATTCAGACAAAAAAGAATTCAAATCGCTCTCGGCTTTCTGGTCTTCGTGGCAGGTCCGTTGAGCTTTATGTTTGTGCAAGCGGATTTCGTCAGTGACAGTCCGCCAGCGGGTTCCAAGTTTATTGGCGCCGGCGGAAATTCAAACGTCTATCAGAAAGGCTCCTATGTGTACAAAATTGTGCGCGGAGGAGCCGATACAAGAAATCAGATGCTCGATTTGCACAACGATCTGGCGAAAGAATTTCCAGGCATTGTATCGCGATTGGATCCAGTTGGTAACAACACACTTTTGCAGGCATTTGCGGATGGATATCATATTGAAGACTTGCCATCGACGGCAGCTCAGACAAAAGCAAAAGCCGAAGTCGCAAAGCTAGTCGAGCGAGCCAATCGAATTGCCGGTCAGGCCTGGGTTGGCGATCCCATGGCGGTGAACGAGACTCGCATGTTTGCGAACGGCAATGTCGCTTTGATTGATCCGAATGATGCGAATTTTCGCTTCAATGCTGATGGCAGCATCAAATCTTGGTTTGATCCGATCTGGATCGCCGATGCGAGCAATCGAGAAGTCGTCAGTTTTCCGCCGATGAGCAGCACGCCTCCACAACCGGCTCCTTTGGCTCAGCGGCCTGGGGCTGTCACTTCAATTTCTGTGGCTGGAGTTGTGTCCTTAGCGATCGGTCTGCCTCTTGGGGTGGGTGATTTTATTCTGGGATACAACTCAGCAACGGATAAAAAACTATACACTGGAAAGTACTTGGTCGGAACGGCGACAGGTCTTGCGGGATACAAAGCAGCTGAATTTATGGGAGCCACAGCCCTTCGGTATGCGGCTGGTGCGGCGATCGCGGGTGTTGTCGGTCCTTGGATTGGCGCTGGAGCGATGATTGGAATGACAGGCTATGGAATTTGGCACTTTGGAAGTGAGCTCTCGTCTTACATTGCCCAGTCACCGAATTTCACTTCGGCAGGCAGCAGTGGTCTCAGTCGGCCCAATCTGCTCAAAGTTGCACAGATCGCCAATCTGACCAATGGTTGTGTTGGAACTTGCAATTTGGATCTCAACGCTCGTCACGCCAATTACGTTGCAACTGGTGTTGAGATTCAAGAGCTGCAGACAATTTACAGTCAGCTCACAGCTTCTCAGAAAACCTATTTGGATAAAAACACTCAAGTTTTTTTAGCCAACGTAGAAACTCACGTTTCCCAAATTCAAGCGGAGCGTGCAGCTGGCAAAACAGTGCCCGGCACGACGACGCTGCAAAGAATTGCAACCAATGTTGCCAACTTCACAAAGGTCGGAGCGCCGACAGTGGTGGGATCGAAAACCGGAGGAGTGGGCCAGGTGACGCCTCCGAAAGTAACCACTGTGGTGAGTGGGGGACAGTCGGTGACTGTAAATCCTCCACCGAATGCGGCGGGCAGTGTGACTGTCAGTGATATGGTCAATTCGGGCACTGGCGAAGTTTTGGCTGAAGGTGGAACTTACTATTACGATTCTAACGGGCAGTACATCACTCCAGAGGCAACTTACTCCAACGGCAGCAATGGCCTTGGAGATTGGGGATTTGGCAATGGCATCGAAGCGGGCGGCTTTGGTGGATTTGAAGGCACTTTCGATATTGGATTTGGCGGCGGCTTTGGGGGCTCTCCAGCGGGCGGAGGAGGTGGAGGCGGCGCCGGTTCTTGTTTCGTCGCTGGCACAGCGATCACTTTGGCCAGCGGTCAAAAGAAAAACATCGAAGAGATTCGAATCGATGATCAGGTTCTCACCTACGACGAAGATCAAAACCGCTATTTGTCATCACGTGTGACCGCGATCCATCATCATCCGGCTGAGAATCGACGTCTTTTCACAATCACTTTGGCAGATGGATCCAAGCTGACGGCAACAGGCATTCATCCGATTTTCGTGGTTCAAGCTTCGAAATATCTGAAGGTTGATGAAATCTACAAAAACTGGAGACGGGGAGCTGCGATTTCTTTTCTAAAGGAAAACAAAGATGAACCTGTGGCAATTTCTAAAGTCGAAATTCAGGATCAGATTGTTCCCGTCTACAATTTCGAAGTTGAGGGCTTGGCTGAGCACACGGAGCTGATGGGTGAATATGGTCGCGGACATAATTTTATGGCCGAAGGGTTTGTGGTTCACAATGCGATCTATGCGCTCTCGTTGGTGGATCTGCTCAAGTTCAGCAGCTGGACAATGGCCACACCGGCTGAAGCTGCGGATTTTGAAGTGATTAAGTTTTGATTTTTTGAAATGAAATTTTAAGGAGAAAAAAATGAAACAGAAATTGGCATATTTGACTTTTATGATGGCTGCTTTGGTTTCGGCTTCAAGTTTTGCATGGGATGGAACCAACGCAGGAAAGAAAATTTCGACTGTTGAACTCACGACTTCTAGTTACAACTTTCGTATTCGCCTCGAAGGCAATCCCACTCTTTGTGGAACCACTGCCACTTGGGCATATATGAACGAAGCGGATGTTAATTACAAATCCGTGGTTGCAGCCGCCCTTTCGGCAAAGGCCCTAAATCAGACAATCAATCTGTACACAACGAAGGATGCGACAACTGGCTATTGCAAGATTGGGTATTTCATCGTTTTGTAGTTCCGATTTCAACATGATAAAACCTGGCTCGGCTCTCAGTTATTTCTGAGTCGGGCCCAGTGTCAGTTTTCATGACACCCGCCGCATTCTGTTCTTCAACTGTCAGAATCTTAACCAAACTGAATCGCTGGAAGCCTCTCCCAGAGCGCTTTTCCTTGGCCTTAAATTTGTAATTGAATCCGGGCAGGAGGTCTCTGTGACCCGGATTCAAAATTGTCTCAAAATGATACAACCTGTGTTTTCACCGTCCGTTGTCTCATTTGTCGTTTTCACTTCTGGTAGTTTGGGTTTGGCAAAGCCTCTTCCCGAGTGCAGCTCGGAAGTCTTAAAAAATGTTTTGGCGCCGGCGACAGCCGCAAGCGCACAGGTCAGTATCAGCTGCAGTCTTCACCTCCGAAAAGAAGAAAAAATCACCAAGCAATTGATTCTCAAGGGATCAGCGGCTTCCAATGCTGTTGTGGATTGTGGTGGTGGTTCAATTGGTGTCCCAGGCAAGAGCGATTACGGTGTTTTTATTTTTTCTGAGAAACAAAAGACCACGCCTGCGACTTGGAAAGTCCCACAAAATGTCAGAATTCAGAACTGCACTATCTATGGCGGTGTTCGAGTTTATGGCTTGGGAAAAAACGGCGAAGCTGCCGATGTCAAAATCTCTTCTCATTCAAAAGGTCACACTGCACGAGCGCAAGCGGCGGCGCCTCGTCGTCTGAATCTTTATAAAAATCATATTATAGCCCAGGGCCCGGTTCCTCTTTACTTTGGGCCTGGGGTCACAGAATCTGCTCTGACCAATTCACGAATTTCAGGGGTGGGCAGCAGTGTGGCGATTTATTTGGATGCGGAATCAGCCAAAAACCGAATCACTGGGAACACCATTGATTATCAAAGCGAAACTCGCGAAGTCATCGCTGTGGATGGCTCGGCGGACAATCTGATTTCCGGCAATCGCTTCAGCTATCTGCCAAGGGGTGCCGTGCATCTTTACCGCAATTGCGGTGAAGGCGGAACTGTTCGTCACCAATCTTCGCTTCGAAATCAAATCATCAATAATATCTTTTTCTATCCAGATGATTCATCTCCAGGCAAAGCTGTTTCTGTCGCTTCTCGAAATGGCGACGCGCGGGAATACTGTGATGACGACAAGGGGTTTTCATTCGGAAGTAGCGTGAACAATTCAGATCTGGTCAAAAATACGGTAATTGCGCAAAATCAAATTTACAACAACACACTTTCCAAAGCTTTCGCTTTCAAAGACCAACCGAATTACTTATTTGAAAACGAAGAGCGAGAGGCCGGTGAAATTCCCAGCACAATTCAAAGACTGTCAGGCTGCTATAAATCCGATGGAGCACCTTCGGCTTTTATCTCTCATGGTGATTCATTTGATCGCTTTTTTGCCAGTGGAAAGCCCATTTGCACAGGATCCAGCTACCGCTGCCAAAATGGCGTTCTAGAAAAAAAATCAATCAGCTGCAAGCCGCCGGCAAAGCCTAAGCCCACCTCGGTGCCGGCAAAGCCAAAACCAAAACCGAAACCGACCAAAGCACCAAGAGTCATTGATTTCGGTTGCAGTGCCAGCAACGACGACAAGGGTTGCAAAGCAGTTCAAGCATGTCCTGCGGGAACAGTTGTCCTTTCGGTCAAAGCCGCCTGCAATTTGGAAACTGAAAAATTAACCTCGAGCAAACTAAAGAAAAGCTCAGCGGACTTTCTGACCATCGTGACGGCTTCTAGCAAAGTCAGCCATGGCCTCTGCGAAGTAGGGGGAGTCAAATCCGCCAAAGCCCGAGTCAGTTTGAGCTCTTTGAAAGGCCTTAAGAAAGTCAGTTTCAGCTGCAAAGAAAAAGACAAAAACGGTGGCGACTGCCGCGTTCGGGGCCAGGTCACTTGCGGTTAATAAACTGGCCCACCTTGCTGTTCATAACGATTGAAACTTCCGACTCTCAAAAGAGACCTTAAGGCATAGTGGTCATGTTTTAAGCCAAGTTTTGGTTGTGATATTGAGAGTAGATGTGAAGGTGAGCAGTGAGGCGATCCATTTTCTTTGTAGTACACCAAGTTCGTCGCACCAATCGATTGATATCGGCTCTAAGTTTTGCACAAGTGTGGTTTAAACTAAAAATCGGATCATGCCGAACTTTCTTTAATTCACCTTGTCCGGTCATGGCTCCTCTTTTTCCTTTGCATGTTAAGTGAAGAGATCCAGGGAAAAACTTCGCCACGTCGGCTGGATAGTGGGGATTTTGATCAGATCGA
>JBGGMM010000003.1:0-7124 GCA_041288045.1 Pseudobdellovibrionaceae bacterium
GATTGCAGTTCAAAATTTCATTCAGTTTTTGTTTGTATTCCTCGGCAGTCTTGTTCTCTTTCAAAACAGCGGCTAAAGCCTGATCGCCAGGAATTTCAGGACGGACTCGCTTTTTAACAGCTGCGTCCATGATCGCTAAATGTGACTGCATTTCGGCTGCGTCCATTTTATTCAACATATCGGGGATCAAGGAAATCTGTTGATTTAAAACGGCCACTTCCATTTTGCTCATTTCGGTTGCAACTCCGGCATCTGACGTCTTATTGGCAAGGCTGATAAAATCAGCCATGATCTGAAGCCCTTTGCCGCCATCATCGGACAGAATTTTCAGACGGGCTTTTCCGTCGGCATCCAAGGTGGTGCGATCGATGGATCGAAGCACTTGATCAGCCGAACTGATCGTGGATCCAATTTCGAGAATCGAGATTTCTTTCGTTTGGCCAGTGGCATCTTTAAAAGAAATATTTTTTTTCTGCATGGCTGCTTTCAGTTCCACTTGGCTAGCGCCAGAGATCTTTGAAAGCTCATTTGCAGTCAGACTGATTTTATCAGTCGTCGTTTTTTTCTCTACAGCATGCGTTTGGTTTCTGCGAGCGACTTCATCAGTCAAAGCCTTTCGAAAGACCTCGACAGATTTTCCGCCTGCAAAGGCTGATTGAAAGCTGCAGACAAGCACCATTCCCAGAATCAACTTTGTTTTCATAACTTCTCTCCGTTCATTGTTTAAAATTTTGACATGAGCCGAACCTGGTCTCTTTTTTTGAGTTCAAGATCCAGCTATTGCCATTTAAAATTCTCAGTTTCCTTTTTCATCAATTTTCATACCAGTTTGGCAGCCTTCAGGTGCACTCTGCGCAGTTTTAACCGCGCCTTTGAAACCGAAGGACTGTGGAGTACTGAATGAGTTGCATCGTTGGCTGCCAAGTCCATTTTGATCATGTCGGGCGACGTAACTGGCTT
The DNA here is from genome assembly GCA_041288045.1 of Pseudobdellovibrionaceae bacterium. GTDB lineage: Bacteria > Bdellovibrionota > Bdellovibrionia > Bdellovibrionales > Bdellovibrionaceae > 21-14-0-10-47-8. Next base: position 961 of record JBGGMM010000003.1, read on the forward strand.
GGTCGATCACATGACCCAAAGAATACATCTCGACCAAAAGATTCTGAATTCCTTGCAGGCAAATTCTTGCCACGTTCGCTTGCTCTTGATGCAAGAGAAACGGAGAGGCCTGATCCAGCTTGAAAACATCTTTCGATATCGTCTGCAGAAAGGCCTGAATTTCAGATTTTTTCGCTTCGAGAGCGCCGGCAGGCAGCGTTGAAACCGGCATTGTCTTGATTTCTCCACTTTGCATTTTGATTTTTTGCGATTTCACCTGACGCAAGAGCGATTCAAGCTCACGAAATTTCGTTAAAATTTGTTCCTGAATCAGGAGGTTTCTTTTTTGTCCTTTATCGAGCTCAGAAATGATTCCACGATTTTCAAGTTTCAACAGAGCTGGAAGGTCCATGTTTTCATTATTCTTCAAATAAGACATGAGTGAAGGTCCCTTTTCGGCACGACTGTTTGGCAAAGCCTTCAGGCTTGAACTGAAAAGATTGTGACCAAGCGGAACTTTTCTGAGTATCAAATTGTCCTTGAGGATTTCCCCAAGGATCATTGTGTAGAGACGGACTTCCTGCTGAATCGAGGTCATCAGGCCATTGGAAATAGGTCCACGATTCCAAAATTCGACGAATTTGTCTGTGGGTCGATTGATTCCAAAGGCAGCAGTGGCGGTTTTCGCCGAATCAAAGCGAGTGACAAGTTGGGCGATATTTTCCTGATAGCTGATTTCATAATTCAACCAGGCCTTCATGTACTCGGACTCTGGATATTTTTTCCACCAGTCATCAAATGAGGACTTGGAGGGATTCAGCACAGATTCGCGAATGTGTCCTTCATTTAAAAGTTGATAGGCTTGAGTGTTAAAAACATCTGGAATTTCTCCATTGAGAGAAACATTCGGCCGAAGCGAAAAAGGAACTTTACCACTTTCAATTTCCTTCGTATCACGAATTTTCGGAGCTTTGAAAAGGTCTTTGTATCCTTCCGAGGATTCGAGAGCCGTCTCGCCATTTTCCAGATCAGGTCCGGCGGTCATTGCGGCAATCATGTATTCAGGCAAACTTGGAGTGCTTAAAGTGCCCCAAGACCTTCCGAAAAGAGATTTCTCAATGTCATCTTTATAAGCAGGAGTCATTCGGTAGGCGAGCAAATAGCCAGCACCTTTTTGCCAAATTGGTTTTGGATCACCTAGGAGAGTTCGAAGGTAAATGAGAGCATCCCTCATATCGTCTGAAATTTTAAAATTGGAGCAGCTGGAAGCCTGTCGGATTTTAACCAGGCAGTTGAGCTGATCCAGGCTCCGTCCAATGGTGACCACATCTTTACTTTTCAACCCAGCAAAGAGCTGAATCATCAATTCGTATTCATACTCGCTTTTCGTAAAATTCTGCGAAACTGTGACGCCTTCCAAAACTTCTTGGATTGTCTGCATTTGGCGCTGTTCAATCAGCTCAGGACCTTCAAGCCAAGTTGTCGAGTCATCACCTGTGGTAGGAGCGATGTTAACTCCATTCAGAGGATAAATGCGATCTAAAATCGAAACAGACTCTCCAGAGGCATAAGCTTGAGCGTATTTTCCATATTTTCTATCCCAAATTCGGTTGATAAAATCTGAATAGAAATTCTTTGTCGATCGGTACATCAGAACCAACTGACCGAATTTTTGTTCCCAATTGTTTTGGGCCATCAGAACTTGCGAGATATTGATCTGTCGCCATTCTTTCATTTTGTTGCCAAAAGCTTGAAGATTTTGACCCAATCGTTCTGTTGTTTGTTTCGGCCAGCGATGATCTTTGATTGCTGAAAGGTCATAGACAAATTGCCGATCCAGATAATAAAGCTCGTCTGAGACAACCCAATTGTTGAAACTGTCATTGATGACATGTTCAAACCAAAACTGGATTCCATTGAATAAAGTGAACTGAGGAACCATCATCAGAATTGAAGTCGCAACTCGGAATCCTTTGATGACCATACCGCCAGGGGCTAAGAGAAGTCCGATTTCAATGCCAGTCGTCTGAACAACTTTTCCTAAAGTCCATTTTCCAGCTTGGACAATGACACCTTCAATTCTTCCAGTAATGGGAGAAATGACTGCAAGCCCTTTGATCAATTGGTTCTGAATAAGACCAGCCACAAGTGTCGAGCTCACGAGACTTAACAGACCAGGAACCCACTTTTTAGAGACGCCGCCAAGCCCACCGCGATTTGTGAACTCTTTCATCGCTTGGTCACAGCTTTCATATTTCTTTTCTTCAGAAAGAGTGACAGTCCCCCAGACCTCTTGGCGAAGGCACTTCCAAAGGCCCGGCCATGCGCCCAGTTCATGAACCAGGTTCGAGGCGACCATCCCGATACTCATTCCCCCGTAGACAAAAAAGGATTGAAAGCGCGGATGGATTTTTCCCTCTCGGATCATTTCAAGAAATGGTTCCGCAGAAATTCCGTTTGCCACCATGAAAGTATAAAACGCAAACTGTCCCAGAGGGTCCATTTGTGATTGGATCAACTGTTCAAAGGCCACTGGATTTTTGTGCTTGTTGAACATCAAGTCATAGGTCATCAAAGCGCCCAAAGAGATGAAAAAGCCCATGCTCTCAACCGGAAAGCGTTTTAATTTTTGAAGTGCAATTTTGCCCACTGAAAACCGACTGGATTTTTTGATATCTTTGGCTATTTCAGAAGGCAGAAAATTTTTAACTTCGTCAGTTAACAAAGGAGCGTTGCGAATTTCGGACTGTACTTTCCCAGCCTCATCGACAAACTCAATCGAATAAGGATTTTGGGGTTTTGTTCGGACTTTCAGTTTTTGACCGGTCTCTTTGATTTTAGAGACGATATTTTTGATGGAAGCTGAGGAAATAGCCTGAGCTTGGGGCGGAATCATCGCAGTCGCCAACAACAGTGCAGCTAAGAAAATTTGCGTCCAAGATTTCACAGGTGTGCCTCCAAGGGAATTCCCTCAGAGAGAAGCTGAGCAAGGCTGGTGCCGGCAGAGGACGTATCTATTTGATTTCGTTAACCCAAAGGCTCTTTTGCGGCGCTGGGGTGTCTAGGACGTGGACAGTGTCTCGTTTTGAGATTTGTTTGAGGGAAAACAAATATATTCACTCAAGGCATGGAATTTCCGTCTTTGTTTGAAGAGTCAGCCGTCCTGGGCTGTGCATCCCGAAAACTCGCGCTTCCTGCGCTCGGCCTAAAGGCCGTGGACTGCGTCCACGTTTTCGCGATGATTTTTTTTAAAGACAACAAAAACGAATGACAGTAGATGGAAATTTTGAATTTTTGTACTGCCGATCAGGAAGATCGGCAGTCCGGGGGTTCGGGGCAGGATCAAAATCACTTCCGCTCGATCTTCAGAGTCTTAATCACAACCGGCTCAGCAGGTCGATCCATAGGACCTGTCTTGGTTGTAGAGATGGTGCTCACCACATCCATGCCTTCAACAACTTCGCCGAAAATAGTGTGTTTGCCATCAAGCCAAGGAGTCGCCGCAACAGTCACGAAAAACTGACTGCCATTTGTTCCGGGCCCTGCATTGGCCATTGAAAGTTTTCCTGGTTTGTCGTGATGAAGACTAGGATCAAATTCATCACCGAATTTATATCCGGGTCCGCCAGTTACGCTTCCAAGGGGATCACCACCTTGAATCATAAAATTAGGAATCACGCGGTGAAAAGTGAGACCATCATAAAACGGCTTCTTCACTTTGTTGCCAGATTTTGGATCGGTCCACTCTTTTGTCCCTTCGGCTAAGCCGACGAAATTTTCGACCGTTTTAGGAGCTTTATCAGGGAACAATTGAACTTTAAAAGTGCCTCGGTTGGTTTCGAATACTGCGATCATTTTCTTTGTGCTCCCTTTCTCTTCGACTTTCTTATCTACTTTCTTTTCTTCTTTTTTATCTTTTGCTTCCGAGTGGAAGGTCAATCCTAACAGCAGAAAAGCAATGACATAAATCCAGAGCGCTTTCCAATAATTATGCCGCGCATGCGCTAATTTCATGTAAATCCTTTCTAAATAAATGATCTTCTTTGGAATTATTCAAGGGACCTTCGAGGGTCAAGGCGTTTTAAGAGATGCTGACTGTCAATCAATGCAGAGCGCAGTCGATTTTGAAGGCTTACTTTCGTCTCTTTCAATAGGGACGCTGTAGAGATAAAACTTTCGCTTTCAAAGTCCAAAACAGAGGTTGAGGTTAAAACCACCGCTTGGTGGATCTGTTCAACGAGCCGCATAAATTCATAGTGATGAAGAAGCTCATTCCAGCCAAGAGTTTTTAATTGATCTGTTGTTTTTGCTGAATTCCAAGTCTGCGTTCTCATCAGTTCAATTTGTGCGGCAAATTCAATGTCAACCAGCGATCCCTCGCTGTACTTGAGATCTATTTCACTGATTTTAAGCGAAGCATTTCGAAGCAAGGCTTTTCGAATCTCATTCAAACCATTCAAATCAGAACGACTTAAGGGTCTGCGCAAAGCGCCCTCAATGAGTTCTTTCTGGGAAAAGGCATCACCTAGGATGCGAGTTCGAAGATAGGCTTGTCTTTCCCATGGCTCGGCCTGATTTTTCAAATAGTCGAGAATTTGCGGAAAAGAAGAAACAACCAAGCCTCCTTTCCCAGAAGGTCTCAGACGCAGATCAATCGAATAGAGGGAACCTCCACGGTGATGACTTTCAGTTAAGCGATGAAAAAACTTTCGGGCCGCTTTTAAGTGCTTTTCCTGTGGTTCATCGGAAGTCAGAAAAATGAAATCCAAATCTGACCGCAAGCCCAGTTCCTGTCCCCCCCATTTTCCAAGAGCAAGAACTGAGAGCTCGCATTGAGTCTCTTTTTCCACTGAAATCAATAATGCCGAGGCAATTTGATCTGCAGTTTCAGTCATTCGCGCTGTCAGATGGGAAAGATCCAAAGTGCTTAAAAACTCAGTGCCATTAATCAACTCGCTGAGAAGCTTTCTTTCGCTGAGCAAATCCAAAAAGACCTGGGGGTCGTCCGAAGCCAAGCTTTCCTGTGTTTTATAGACATAACTATCGATCAGTTCGGGTCTCGAGCAGAGCAAGCTAGCCAAGTAAGGGGCAGTGGCGAAAATGCGAGCAATTTGAGATATCAAGTGCTCCTGGTTGAGGAGCAAAGAATAAAATGTGGCCTTGGCCCTGGTCGCTTTCAGGAAATCTCGAAGCAAATGCAAAGAGCGAATTCGATGTTGAGGATATTTGGAAATTTCATTGATGAAAAGCGAAAGAAAACGCAGGCGGTACCCTTCGTCTCTTTCTTTTTGCCTTGAAAGAGCTTTGGTCTCCATCATTTCCGACCATAGAGAACCAATTTCTTCTCTTGGAAACCCCAAATTTTCAAGCCACGCCAATTGCTCTTCAGTTGTTGCTGGCACCGTTTTATTTTGCAAATCTACTTTTCCTAAAAGACCACTGACCAGTTGGTCGCATTGACCCATCCGGTCTTTAAGGTCTTGAAAAGGAGCTCCCAATCGAAAATCTTTCTTCAGCAAGTGTGTTTGTTGATCACTTTCGGCCTGAACAAGATTTTCCCATTTTCGCAAAAGCCAGTAATGCTCTGTTAAAAACTGAACTTCGGACGAAGGCAAGATTTGCTTTTTTTCCAAAGACTGCAAAGCTTCCGATGTTCTTTTCTTTCGCAGCTCGAGATCTCGACCTCCATGCACGACTTGCAAGGCGTGAACGAAGAGCTCCAAATCCCGAATGCCGCCCACGCCCAGTTTCAAATCCAGCTGCTCATTTTGGGTGCGGTGAAAATATTGCGAATGAATACGCTGTCTCAAGCTTTTTAAATCTGATAGAAGAGTGAAATCCAAATGCTTCCTGAAAGTGAATTTTTCTGTGAATTTCAAAGTGTCAGTGATGGTTTCCGAATGTCCCCAAATGGGCCGCAGTCGGACGAAAGCCAGTCTTTCCCAAGCTTCACCATAGTTTCCATAATAATCTTGAAATTGCTCACTCGTGGGGACCAAAGGCCCCATACGACCGCCAGGGCGCAAATCGAAATCCGTCCGAAAACAAAATCCAAAATCAGTCATTTCTTGAATCAGAGTTTGAAATTTTCTTAAAAACGATGAGTGAAGTGGAGATTCCGAATTGGCAATGAAAACCAAATCCACATCTGAGCTCAAGTTCAATTCATCTGAACCCAGTTTGCC
>JBGGMM010000004.1:0-45995 GCA_041288045.1 Pseudobdellovibrionaceae bacterium
ACCACCAACGAAGCCAGTCACTTTTGAAGATTGCTTTACCAATTGCCAAGTTTCGTCATTCAAATTCATGTTTACAAAAATATAGCCGGGAAAGAACTTGCGAGACTTGGTTTGTTTTTGCCCTTTCACAAGTTGAACGACGTTTTCAGCGGGAATCAGAATATCACCGAAAAATTGCTCCATTTTCTTTGAACGAATCCGTTCGACAATGGCCGATTTGGCTGTTGCTTCACAGCCCGTTTGAACATTGACGATGTACCATTTTTTATCCGCGTTCATGCTTTCCCCTTCTCAGTGACTGCCCATGATCCATTTCAGGACCACGCCAGAAGCCAAATCAAAGCCTGTAATCAACAAACTTGAAATCGCCACCATGATCAGAACCACGATGGTCATTGCTGTTGTGTCCTTGCGTGAAGGCCAAACAACCTTGCGAATTTCAACAGCAACCTCGTCTCCCCAAGTTAGAACCCGAGGATTGAATTGAAGAACTGCAAACAAAACAATCCCAACCCCTACTGGCAAACCGTGACGAACAAGATCTGAGTCGGCGGCTCTGGCAATCACTCCAAATGCACCCGATAAAGATTTGATCAAAAGATGCAAAGTCACCCCTGCAATCGCCCCAGCCAAAGCAAAACTCAATGTCAGTACTTTCGAATTTGTTTTATCCATGTTGTTCTTTCGCTCAATTCAATTCTGTCTTTGTCACTAAATTTCAAAAAATTGGCAGGGCAGGAGGGGCTCGAACCCACAACCTAAGGATTTGGAGTCCTTCGCTCTACCAATTAGAGCTACTGCCCTGCACTCAAACCCTAAAAAATCTCAAAAAACACGGCCTTCTTAAAAGCCGAAGGGGACTCCCTTTCGAGATGTCCCCAAATGCTGTTTTAACCGCTTTAAAACTGATTATTCAGTAATTGCAGTTACAACGCCGGCGCCAACAGTTCTGCCACCTTCACGGATCGCAAAACGCAGCTCTTTTTCCATAGCGATTGGAGCGATCAACTCAACATCAAGTTCAACGCGGTCGCCAGGCATAACCATCTCAGTTCCAGCCTTCAGAGTCACAACGCCAGTAACGTCAGTTGTTCTGAAGTAGAATTGAGGACGGTAGCCGTTGAAGAATGGAGTATGACGTCCACCTTCTTCTTTTGTCAGGATGTAGGCTTCAGCTTTGAATTTCTTGTGTGGTTTTACAGAGCCTGGCTTCGCCAAAACCTGTCCACGCTCAACTTCTTCTTTCTTTGTCCCACGAAGAAGAACACCGCAGTTGTCTCCAGCTTGACCTTCATCCAACAACTTACGGAACATTTCGATTCCAGTGACAGTTGTTTTTTGAGTTGGGCGGATCCCGATGATTTCAACTTCTTCACCCACTTTAACGATTCCACGCTCAACACGGCCAGTAACAACTGTTCCACGACCAGAGATTGAGAAGACGTCTTCGACAGGCATCAAGAAAGTTTTGTCAGTCGCACGAACCGGCTCAGGGATGTAAGCATCGCAAGCTTCCATCAATTTCATCACAGAAGGACGACCGAGTTCAGAAGTGTCACCTTCCAAAGCCAATTTGGCAGAACCTTTCACGATTGGAATTTTGTCTCCAGGAAATTCGTATTTAGAAAGCAGTTCGCGGATTTCAAGCTCAACAAGCTCAAGAAGTTCTTTGTCATCAACCATGTCCACTTTGTTCATGAACACGACGAGAGCAGGAACACCAACCTGACGAGCCAGGAGGATGTGCTCACGAGTTTGTGGCATTGGACCGTCAGCTGCGGAAACAACCAAGATCGCGCCGTCCATTTGAGCAGCACCTGTGATCATGTTTTTGACGTAGTCAGCATGTCCGGGGCAGTCAACGTGTGCATAGTGACGTTTTTCTGTCTCATATTCAACGTGAGTTGTAGAGATTGTGATCCCACGTTCTTTTTCTTCAGGAGACTTATCGATTTGGTCATAGCTCATTGCTTGAGCCTTACCCAAGGTTGCCAAAGTTGTTGTGATCGCCGCAGTCAAAGTCGTCTTACCATGGTCAACGTGACCAATAGTGCCGATGTTAACGTGAGGCTTCGAGCGGTTAAATTTCTCTTTTGACATTTTTTTTCCTCCTGAATGGAACTTAATTAAATTTCTTTTTTAAACCTGACTCAAATTCTTTTTTTAAAAACCAATTCAAAATCTCAATTCGCCCTTCGATTCGCTTTTGGCTCATCTTAGTTGGAGCCCGTGATCGGAGCCGAACCGACGACCTCACCCTTACCAAGGGTGCGCTCTACCACTGAGCTACACGGGCGCGCTGCCCTGAATACAGAATTCTGAATACGGAATTCAGAGTTCGGTATTTGGAGCGGGAGACGGGTCTCGAACCCGCAACCCTCAGCTTGGAAGGCTGATACTCTAGCCAATTGAGCTACTCCCGCCCTTGTCTTCTGCTGTTTCAACCAATCAAAATCTAACTCTCGAAAGAGCAGAAATTGGTGGAGGAGGAAGGATTCGAACCTTCGTAGGCGTAAGCCAACGGATTTACAGTCCGTCCCCTTTAGCCACTCGGGCACCCCTCCGAGTTGATTCAACAAAAGACTGTGATCTCATAGATTTGGAGCTGGTTATGGGACTCGAACCCGCAACCTGCTGATTACAAATCAGCTGCTCTACCAATTGAGCTAAACCAGCCCTGATGAGACACGACCGAAAGGTTCTATGAAGAAAAGCACCTCTAGTCAAAGCCTAATTTGAAAGTTTTTTCTGGGATTGCTGACGGTAGGTTTCGGTCAGAGCAATGGCTGTCGCCACTGAAGCATTGTAGCTAGCTGCAGCACTTAGTTGTGGAATACGGACCAATTCATCACAAAGACGTTCTGTGGTGGAACGCAGACCTTTCTCTTCGGAACCAATACACCAGACGACTTTTTCTGGGATTTGCAAATCGAATAGAGAGCGCTCTCCTTCGTGCGAAAGACCAAATACCCAGTATCCACTTTTCTTTAAAGATTCTAATGGGTTAGAGAAGTTCGAAGTGCGTTCAAGTGGCACATGTTCCACTCCGCCGCAGGCGACTTTATGAACAGTTGATGTGAGGCCGACGGAGCGATCTTCAGGGGTCATGACACCGGCGACTCCCATCAGCCAAGCCGTGCGCAGAATAGCCCCTAAATTTTGTGGATCCTCAATCCCATCCAAGACAAGAAAAAGTCCCTTTTCTTGAGATTTTAAGGCTTCCCAATTGAGTTCTGGCGTCTGATCGGAAAATACGGCAGCTCCCTGATGGGAAGGAGAAACTTTGTCTAAGAATGCAGCAGGAACAGCTTCGATTTTGAGGCCTCGGCTTTTGAATTCTTGGCCGAGCTCTTTGAGTTCCTGGGAGGACTCCCAACCCTGTTTAAGCCAAACTTGCTTGATGCTTTTTGGGCGAACTTTGAAAACTTCAAGAATGGCGTGCTGGCCGATAATGGCTCTCCAATCCCGAGGCCAATTCGGACCTTTGGCTTCAGGCGCTGAACGAGCTGAAGGACGACCGGCAGATCGCGCAGGAGATCGGGGCGAATTTGTTGGACGAGAAGAGGGAGAACGAAAATTTTTTTTCATCGGATGAGAGTTTTAGCTGATTTTACTCCTAAGGGAAAGCTTTCAGCGGGAATCAGTATTTTTTATCCAGCCACTCAGATTTGGCTGGCGATTTGACTTCTCGGTGAAAATTTTCTGAACACTTCGTCGTGGAACGCCTTAGCTCCCCTGCCATTGCCTTTCAGGACTTCGCATCGCTTCCGAGATTTACAAGTTTTTCTTTTCGGACCAGTCTAAGGGTCTTCAAGGAGAATCAGTGTGAGAATTCGGGCTTTCGTTGTCCTTTGTCTGACCTTTTTGCTTTCGTCATGCGCTTCTTATTTCACTCGAAAAGATTGCGAAAAAATGAACTGGTATCAGATCGGATATGATGCCGCCCTTCGCGGTGATCGAATTTCTAACGACGAGACCGTGAACAAGTGCCGAAAAGTGGAAGCTGAGATTTCCGAGTCCCAATTGGATGTGGGATTCAAAGCTGGAATGAGTCGTTATTGCCAAGCCGATGGCGTTTTTCAGACAGGAAAGAACGGCGATCTTTTCAATACTGATTTCTGCGAGCCGGGTCAGCTTTCCTTTCTGAGAAAGCGCCATCAGGACGGACTGAATTCATTTTGCACAGATGGAATGACCGCCGGGCTGAGCGGCAAAAAGTATAAAAATGTCTGCTCGCCAGGACAGGAAAAAGCATTTCTTCCTGAGTATCGAAAAGGGCGAAAAAAATATTTGCAGGGAATGATCGGAAATACGGAATCTAAAGTTCGAGAGGCCAATCTGGAGCTGGATAAACTGTCCTATGAAAAGCGCATCACAGATGGCCGACTGGCGGTACTGCCTGTAGTAAAAACTGGAGATCAAGACCCTTATGCCAATGAGCGCTCGCGATTGAGCAGTTCTTCCAGCAGTCTTTCCTCTTCGATTTATTACAAAAATCAAGAAAAGCAAAAGTGGGAGAAAGATCTCGACACTTTTAAGCAGGAGTTAGTCACTCTTGATTAAACAAAAAAGCCGGCTCAGAGTCCGGCTTTTTTTTATTTTCTCTTTTTCACATTCAGCATTCGCTTTTTCTTAGCGATTCTCTTTTTGTGAAAACGAACACTTTTGTTTCGGACTTTTTTTGCCATTGGTGATCTCCTTGTTCGAATTCAAATTGAAACACTGACTTGAAAAAACATCAAGACTGAGATTTCTCAGTGAGCGGATTCAATGGCTTTTAAATACTCTTGTGCTTTTTTCAGCGGATCTTGAGATTCAAAGATGGGACGACCCACCACAAGCACTGAGGAGCCTAGAGAAATGGCCTCTTGAGGTCCCATCACCCGCTTTTGATCCCCTTTTTCTTCGTGCGGAAAACGAATGCCGGGAGTGACGAGATAGAGATCCAAATCCTTAAGAATTTCAATTTCTTCAGCTGAACAGACGACGGATCGAAGTCCGGACCTTTTCACCAGCTCAGCCAGCTCACGAACATGCTCACGAATGGGTTGCTGACGAAAAATAGAGGGCATGGAGCTTTCTTTCCAACTGGTGAGGATTGTCACAGCCAAAATTCGAAAAGGTCGCTTTTTGGACAACTCGGCTTCAAGATCGGCCATCAGTCGGAGCGCCTCTTCACCGGCCATCGCATGAACTGTCACCAGACTTGCGCCAGCTTCAAAACTGGTGCGAACGGCAGCTTCCATGGTTGAGGGAATATCAAAAAATTTGCAGTCGACAAAAACCGGAGCCACTTTGGCGATTTTTTGAACGAGCTCCCTTCCACCTTGATAAATCAAGCGTGGCCCGAGCTTGAAGCCTCCGACAACTCCACCCAATTGCTCAACCAGTTTCAATGCTTTCTCTTCGTGATCGACATCAAGAGGAAGACACAGGGGATTACGTAAAGGCTGGGAAGTCATTCTTCGGATCCCTTTTGCACTTCAATTCCAAAAGCTTTGATTTTTCGGTGCAAATAACTGCGCTCAAGGCCGATGATTTCAGCTGTGCGCGAAATATTGCCATTGTTCTCGCTGATTTTCTTTAACAAGTATTCTTTCTCAAATTTGGCTCGAGCTTCCCGGAAGGTTGGAAGATCTGTGTGACCTTTCCCAGCTTCTCCACCTGATAGACCAGCAAATCTAAGATCGTGAACGTCCACTGTCTCATCCGGAGTGAGAATATAAACTCGTTCTATGAAATTTCTCAGTTCACGGACGTTTCCCGGCCAGGCATGTGAACACATTAGCTCTTTAGCCTGAAGTGAGAAAATCTTTTTCACAAATCCGCCCTCTTTGGCCACTTGATCGCTGAAATGTTCAATCAACACGGGAATGTCTTCGCCGTGCTCGCGCAGAGAGGGAACTTTGAATGTGACGACATTGATTCGATGAAAAAGATTTTCATTGAATGTTCCGGCCTGAATTTCTTTTTCCAAATCCTTCTTAGTCGCGGCAATCAGTCGAATATCGATTTCAACAAATTGGCTTCCGCCGACTCTTTGAAATTTTCTTTCCTGCAAAATGCGCAGAAGTTTTTCTTGGGCCTTTGAGCTGAGGTCACCAATGTCATCCAGAAAAACAGTTCCGCCCTGGGCCAATTCCAATTTCCCTTTTTGAGTTCTTTCAGCACCGGCGAAAGCTCCTCTTTCATAGCCAAAAAGCTCAGTGTCAATCAGGTCTTCAGGAATCGAGGAGCAGTTGATTTCAATAAACGGCCGGCTGGCTCGTGGGCTCATGTAGTGAATGTTTTGAGCAACCAGTTCTTTTCCAGAACCGTGCTCCCCTTCCAGAAGAATCCAAGACTGCTGTGGAGCCGCCCGCACAATCATTTGCTTGAGAGCCACCATTTTGGGCGCCTCTCCCAAAAGTGCGATGCTTTTACGAAGCTTGTTGAGGAGTGCGGTTTTTTCTTCACGCTCTTGCTGGTAATGAACGATATTGGAAATAACGATGGATATTTTATCCATGGAAAGAGGCTTTTCGATAAAATCCCAAGCGCCGAGCTTGGTGGCTCGCACTGCCGTTTCGATTGTTCCGTGTCCCGAAATCATGACGAATTCAATATTGGGAAATTGCTTTCTGGCAGTGGTGAGAACTTCGATTCCGTCGAGGCTTCCGGGCATCCAAATATCGAGGAACACAATGTCTGGCTGATGCTCGCGCATAGCTTTCATGCCCGATTCGCCGTCAGAGGCCGTAAAGACAGTGTGATGCTCATCCCGAAGCGATGCCGAGAGAACTTCGCGGATGGGTGATTCGTCGTCTACTATCAGAATTTTTGCGGTCTTGTTCATAGAAGTGTCCTTCAGGTCAATGAGGGACTATATCCTGTCTCTAAGAAGGTCTCCAAGCCCCGACTTCATTGACGGGGAGTTCTATGAGCATCTTCGCCCCTTGAGGTTCATTCGGAAGAGCCCGGATGAATCCGCTATGATCTTCAACGATTCTTTTCACAATGGCTAAGCCCAGGCCGGTTCCACCCTCTTTGGTGCTGTAATAGGGCTCAAAAACCCGGGATCTCAAAGCAGGAGCGATTCCTGAGCCAGTATCTGTCACGGTGAGTCTCAAAATTTTCAGATCTTGATCATAGCGTGTCTGAACCGCCACAGACTTTTGAGGCTCCTGAGCAACAGCTGCAATTGCATTGTCGATCAAGTTCACAAGCACCCGCTTGATTTGATCGGGGTCAAATTTGAAATCTGGAAGCTGGGGATCGGAATCAAAATTGAGCAGGACCTGCGGATGACTTTGGCGGAAAATCATGAGGGCTTCTTCAACTGTTTTGTTCAAGTTGCCGATCACAGGTCGCGCCTGAGGCAGACGAGCGAAATGACTGAATTCGTTGACCAGATTTTTCAAATCCTCTGTCTGCTTGATAATCATGGTCGTGCACTCTTCAAATGCCGGATCTGAAATTGTCGTAGAGAATTTTCTCTGCAAGCGTTCCGCTGAGAGCTTGATGGGAGTCAGCGGATTTTTAATTTCGTGAGCGATTCTTCGGGCCACTTCTGTCCAAGCCGCCGCTCTTTGCGCATTCACAATCGGAGTCATATCATCGAACACCAGAATTTTGCCGACTTCATTGTTGAATTCGTCTTTGAGAATCGACAAAGTCATTTGCAAAGGCACAGATTCACCCTCGACATTGATTTTCAATTCTTTTTGAATGCTTTCAATTCTGTGATCACCCATGGTTTTGAGGAGCTCAGAGAAAGTGCGGAAATATTCAAGAGTCAGAAGTTCTCGAACATGCCGACCCAAGAAATGATCGGTATCGATCCGCAAAAGGTCGCCAGCCCTGCGATTGATCGTCGTGACAATTCCATTTTGATCCACGGAAATCACTCCGGCACTGACATTTCCTAAGACCACTTCGATGTATCGAGAGTGCTTATCGAGATTGGCCAGAGTTTCTTTCAAACTTTCGTTGGCCGATTTCACTTCTCGCTCGGAATTGGCCAGATTGACGGTCATCAGGTTGAAACTTTCAACCAGACTTGCAATCTCTTCAGAGCCGGACTTAACGGACACTGGGGTGTAGTCTCCGCCAGCAATTCGCTTTGTGGCTCGGCCCAACTGCACAAGTGGAATGGCCAGCTGCTTAGCCAAGTGAAATCCAAACCAAGTGGCGGCTAAGAGAATCACGAAGGTCATCAAGAAGAGAATGATCATGTAGATCGATTTCAGCGGGTATTCGAGAGGATTGACATCCCGGAATTCGTCATAGGCCGACGAAATATCATTCATTTTTGAAATCAAGGACAGAGGAACAAAACTTGAGACAACAATCGCGCCTCTTTCAGCACCTTCCTTGAGAGGCACGATCACTCGGACCAAATTGCCTTCACCAAACTGGTGAATCGTGCTGGAGTCGACCTGCGAGCGAATCCCTTTCTGCAGAAATTCCAGCGACACTGGCGGAATCAAAGGAATCGTTTCGTCATCCGAAAGATAGACCTGCCTCTTACCGAAAAGACTGGGGTAGTATTCCAACGCATCCAAAGCGTAAATATGACGAAGCACTTTGAGCTTGGCTTTGACCTGGTTGGGATTTTTGAAATTGCGAACTTCTTGTGCCACTTGGTGAGCAAAATGGTAGTTCCGTTTTTTCGCATTGAAATAGTAGGCATTGGTGACTTCGAGGGAACTTTTGAGAACTCCTGCCATTTTGACAGAAAACCATTTTTCAAAACTAGAGTTGATGTAAAAAACGGAAGTGAGAAAAATCAAAAGCGTTGGAACCGTCGAGAAAGTGACAAAAGCCGCAATCAATTTGGCTTTCAGACTGCTGCCAAAAACTTTTCCTTTTCGCTCAACGAAGACTTTCACGACATTGCGGAAAATCAGAAAAAGCAGCAAAAGCAGCAGGATAATGTTGAAATTGACCAATCCGAAAAAGAAGATCGAATGGACAAAAGGCAATTGCTGGCTGATCGAAAAAAGCCGGACTTCAAACCATGTGAGAAGCAAAAAAAGCAGAGCGACGACAAAAACGATCACCAGCTCGCGGCGTCGCTTTTTGGATTCATGGGAAAGCGGCAAGGAAACAGGAATTCCGCTGTCTTCGAAAAATTCCTGATCGTCCGTTTGCGACGCGGGCTCGTGCTCTGGTGTTGACATGGTGACAACCAGTCTACCGAGAGCCCAAGCCCCGAGGCAATGATTACATCAAATATTCTTTGTAAATGGATTGGCCGACTTGAAAAGAAGGTCCGCCTTGCTTGATCATGCAAAGGCACAAGGTTTTGGCTTGCTCTGCTTCCAATTGAACTGTGTCTTCGACTTGCAAACCGGCTTGGATCTTTGCAGTTTCAAACAAAAGCTTTGCATTGGTTTTACTGACTCGTTGTTGCAAACGAGACAGGATCAGGCTGGTAGTGAGAATATTTTCAGATGGCATCATAGGAACTCCTTAAGGTTGAAATGGCTGGTTATTTTGAATTGGAACTCTTTAAATTTTTTAAAAGACCGATCATTTCCATGACCACTTCGGCAGCTTCCGCACCTTTGTTGCCGTGTTTTCCCCCCGCTCGCGCTTCAGCTTGTTCGTCGTTCTCGGTTGTCAGAACTCCAAAGCCGATGGGTTTTTTATACTGAAGCATGAGCTCGGTGACCCCGCGCTCAACGCTGTTACAGACGTAATCGTAATGACTGGTTTCACCCCGAATCACACATCCAAGGGCCACCACTCCGTCACATCCCAAATCCAAAAGGGCCTGCGTAGCCAAGGGGATCTCGACAGCTCCTGGCACTCTGAGTGCCATCACTTCAAGATCGCTGAGCTCCAGAGATTCGAGATAGTTCAAAGCTCCGGATTCAAGTTTTTCAGTGATTTCGCTATTGAAGCGTGAGGTGACCACTCCGATTCGCAGTCGATTGGCTTTCTTTACTGGTGTCTTCTTTGCTGTTTTCTTTGCCATGATCATCCTCTTTCAGTGAAACCCATTCGACAATTTCCAAATCAAAAGCCTTCAGTCCGACCCGCTTTTCAACTCGATTGCTCAAAAGTCGGATTTGATGAGCTCCGACCGCCCTGAGAATCTGAGCGCCGATTCCATAGTCTCGGGAATCCATTTCGGGAGTGTGTTTTTCTCCGCAAATGGCTTTGATTTCTCCGACCAGCCCTCGCGGCTGATTCAAACCACGCAAAAGGACAAGAAGCCCTTCTCCCTCATTTTGAATTTGCACAAGAGCTTGTTGCAAAGACGATTCGCCATTTTGGAGCTGGCAGAATAGATCACGAGATCCGCCATCGACATGCACACGCACTAGAGTGGGGCGATCTTTGCTGACTTCGCCTTTTTGCAGAACCAAATGCTCGGCACCATCAATTTTACTTTTGAAAACACGCGCTTTGAAGCCATGAAACTGGGCCGGAAGCTCGACGTGGAGAAGTTCTTCGACGAGCACTTCACGCGAAAGGCGGTATTCGATCAGATCGACGATGGTGCCGATTTTGATCCCATGTTTTTGAGCGAATTTTTTAAGGTCCGGAACTCGGGCCATGCTTCCGTCTGAATTCATCACTTCGCAAATGACTGCAGCCGGCTGAAGACCCGCAAGCTTCGCCAGATCCACACTGCCTTCAGTGTGTCCAGCACGTTTCAGAACTCCGCCCTGTTGAGCTCGAATCGGGAAAATATGTCCAGGCATGTGAACATCGCTGGGCTTTGCTTCTGGATTGCTTGCCACTTTGATTGTGTGAGCGCGATCGGCAGCAGAAATTCCAGTGCTAACGCCCCATGAAGCTTCAATTGAAACAGTAAAAGCTGTTTTGTTCGGAGAAAAATTTTGATCATCACGAACCATTTGTGGAAGCTGCAGACGATCAATTTGTTGAGAAGAAAGAGCAAGACAGATCAAACCCCGAGCTTCCAACGCCATGAAATTAATCAGAGTTGGAGTGACATGGTCGGCTGCCAGAACAAGATCACCTTCATTTTCACGATCTTCGTCATCAACTAGCAAAACCATTTTGCCCTGACGAATGTCTTCAATGAGATCTTCGATGGGGTCAAATCCTTCGGGTTTTTTCATAAATGAAGTTCTTTCTGGGTTTGAAGCATTCTCTGCAGAGCTTTGGCCATGTAATCAGGCTCGACATTCACGAAATCATTTTTTTTAAGGGAACCTAAATTGGTTCTTTTCAGGGTTTCGGGAATCAAGCCGACACTGACCACAGAGTTCTGCAGTTCATTCACTGTCAGGCTGACGCCGTTTAAAGTGATGCTGCCTTTTTTCCAAAGAAAGGGCAGAACATTTTCAGACACTTGAATGTCCAGGGCCCAGTTTTCGCTGGAACCTTCTGAGCGAAGAACCTTTCCTAAACTATCGACATGGCCCGTGACCAAATGTCCATGAATTCGATCGCCGAATCGAAGTGATCTTTCCAGGTTCACTTGGCGCTGCAGAAGTCGCTCTGGATTTTCAGGTGACCATTGCAAAACTCGCAAAGTTTCAGCTGCCAATGCAAAAGTGATTTGGTCTTGGTTGAAAGCTTCAACAGTCAGACATACGCCGTCAGCTGCCAGACTGTCGCCTATCTTTAAATCATTGAATTCACTGGGTTTTCGAATGCCAATGCGGATAAGAGAACCCTCTCCTTTTTGCACTGAAACGATAGGCTGAACGGATTCGACAATTCCTGAAAACATAGGGATGCGCACTTGTATCACTGGCAGTCGGCGAACACAAGAGCATGGCAATTTGTACAGGTGCTACAAGCCCAGATGGTCCTTAAATGGTTCTAGCGATGCCTGAGCAAAGCCTCTAAAAAAGGCTCCCAACCTGGAAAGGATGTCACTCGTCCCAGAAGCTTTTGGCCCTTGAAGAAAAGGAAAGTAGGGATTCCATGAAGGCCGAAACGAATACCGAGATCGGAGTGGACATACGTATTGACATGAAACCAATCGATTTGAGGATCGAGGACCTCTTCATAATGATCTTCTAAATGCAGTTTGGCGACTTCGCAATTGGGACACTGACGTCCCCAGAAAAAAACGATTTTAAGACGGCTGTCAGCCTGAAGGATTGAAGTGTCAAAAGTCTCAGGAGTTAATTCAGGAATGCGATCGAGAAATCCCATTCCTGAATTAAATTGGAGTTTTTAGGAACCGGCAAGTTTTTGTTGGCTTGTGTTTTTACTGTCTTTGGGCGGAACCATTTTTTTCAAATAAACACGAGAGCCTGGCTGGATTTTTGTGCCATTGCTGTCCTGCTGAATGATCTCGGCGCGAGAGACCGTATCGCCGACCCGACGAACCACAGCCACAGCGATCGGCTTTCCAGGATCTGTGTCCGGAATGCTATTCTGCAATTGAGATTCGCAAATCTTGCCTTTCCATTCGTATTGGACATTGTAGACTTCGAGCACATCGCCTTCTTTAAGACCCGCATCTGCTGCGCCACCTGCATTGATCAGAATGTGAGTGTCGCAATTTCGCAAAATGGTCGCAAACCAAGGTGAATTTTGATCCATTTGCTTTTTGAGATCCAAGATCCCGCTGGTCATGGCTTTGTGAACCACTCCAGCCAAGTCGGATTTGAAATAGCCATTGAAGCCCAAAAACCCGTAACCGAAATTGACACTGAATTCGCGGCGATTGGCTTTTGGAGTGGATGAAGCCAAATGATGACCATCAATAAATGGATCATCGGCGTCGAAGGCCATTGTCAAAACGGCTTTCTTGGCCTGAAAGCCAGCACTAATCGGAGTGGAGCCGATAAGATTCACAGTCAAACCGACAGAATTGGTCAATTCAAATCCTGTGACTGCTCCATTGATAGAAGCTTGAGGAGCATTGATCATGCAGGTCGCAACAATTGAATGCTCACCTCGAGCTTTGGCTTGAAGCGAATTTTCAGAGGTCAAAACATCATCATCACATCTGTTGAATTCTTCACGATCCGACATCGTCATTTGTTCCAATTCGAATGTTCCGTCCATTGTGGAAGTCGAAAAGGATTGCGTCTTTCTGAGAACATCTTGAAGCTGAGCATTGGCAGCGAATTGAAAATCAAATTTGCCACCTTCGGGCAGCTGAATTTGAGGGGCTGTGATCATTCCAAGCTCAACCCGTCTTCGAAGTTCTCGGGACTGAGGTTTGTCTTCGCACTTTTGATTGGCCATGCTAAGTAAAGCGATCGGTAAAAGAATCAAAATTTTTTTCATGCGCTTCTCCTCTCGACTGGACAGGACTTTTATCGGTGGCTCAGAACTTCAGTGTAGTCGAGTTGTGAAAATCTCGCCCTCAGTCCAGCAAACCCTTGAGTTGAATGGAAAATTGAGATTATTGCTTCAGGCTGAGACGGACTAAGTGTTGAGAATGATTAAGTGTCAGGCGACAAAGAAGAATTTTTTAACTCTCCGAGCGAAAACGAGATCAACAAGTTCATTGGATTGCTCGACCTCGAGGACCAAGGTCGAGAGTCATTTTGCAAAAAGCGAATAGTGATTGATCAGTCGAGCCTCTTTTTAGAGTTTGGCCTTTTCCAATTCAAGTTGCGAACCTTTGACCTTCACACTCACCCGATCACCGGATTTTAAGTGACCCGAAATCAATTCTTTTGAGAGCGGATTGAGCAATTCGCTTTGAATCACTCTTTTCAAGGGCCTTGCTCCATAAATGGGGTCGTAACCTTTTGCCGCGAGCCATTCGATGGACTGATCGGTGAAATCGATTGTGATTTTTTTGCTTTTGAGCCGCTCTTCAACTGCTTTCAATTGCACTCGCACAATTCCGGCGATCTGTGCTTCGCCGAGAGAATTGTAAATGACAACCTCATCAACGCGATTGAGGAACTCGGGGCGAAATTGCGCTTTAAGTGCTTCTCGAACGGCCTCTTCGCGATCCTCGGCTGACATTTTGGGGTCAAGAATCGATTGCGATCCCACATTGGAAGTCATGATGAGAACTGTGTTCTTAAAGTCCACAGTTCTTCCTTGGCCATCTGTTAATCGCCCCTCATCCAAAACCTGCAAGAGAATGTTAAAGACATCAGGATGTGCTTTTTCGATTTCATCCAAAAGCACGACGCTGTAGGGACGTCGCCGGATGGCTTCGGTCAGCTGCCCACCCTCTTCATAGCCAACATATCCGGGAGGAGCACCCACAAGACGAGAGACCGAATGTTTTTCCATGTATTCGCTCATATCAATGCGAATGACCGCTTGTTCGTCGTCAAAAAGAAATTCGGCCAGGGCTTTCACAGTTTCGGTTTTTCCAACCCCGGTGGGTCCCAGGAACATAAAGGTCCCGATGGGACGATTGGGATCTGAAATTTCAGCTCGCGCTCTGCGAATGGCGTCGGCGACAATTCTTAGGGCATGATCTTGACCGACGACTCGGGCTGCCAGCATTTCTTCCATTTTCAAAAGCTTGATGGTTTCGCTTTCCAGCATTTTCTGAACTGGAACTCCAGTCCATTTGGCAACGACTTCGGCGACTTCTTCGGTGCTGACTTCTTCTTTGAGCATTCGCTCGCCAGAGGCCGCCTTCTCCGCTTTGTCCGTGTAGGTTTTTAATTTTTTCTCAAGCTCGGGAAGCTTGCCGTATTTCAATTCGGCGGCTTTGCCCAGATCTCCGACTCTTTCCGCTTTGGCAATTTCATTGCGAACACTTTCGATGGCTTCTTTGGTCTTTTTGATTTCTTCGATACCGCCTTTTTCGAAGGACCACTGCTCGCGAAGCACTTGATTTTTGGCCTGCAATTCATGAATTTCTTTGTCGAGAAGCCCCAGGCGCTCTTTGGCTGAAGCGTCTTTTTCTTTTTTCAGGGCTTCCTTTTCCACTCGAAGCTGCATCAGCTTTCTTTCGATTTCATCGACTTCTTCAGGCACACTGCCGATTTCAATGCTCAGCTTGCTTGCTGCTTCATCAATCAAATCGATGGCTTTGTCCGGCAGGAACCTCGAAGTGATATAACGATGCGAAAGCTTCACTGCGGCCACCAAGGCCGAATCGGTGATGCGCACGCCGTGATGGACTTCGTATTTTTCTTTCAGGCCGCGAAGAATTGTGATTGCGTCTTCGACCGAAGGCTCCTGGACCAGCACTTGTTGAAAGCGTCTTTCTAAGGCCGCGTCCTTTTCTATATATTTGCGGTACTCATCCAAAGTGGTGGCACCAATACAGCGAAGTTCCCCACGCGCTAGAGCGGGCTTTAAGAGTTGACCTGCGTCCATGGCTCCTTCGGCTTTTCCAGCCCCGACCAAAGTGTGTAGCTCATCAATAAAGAGAACGATTTGCCCATCGCTTGAAGTGACCTCTTTAATGACGGCTTTCAAACGATCTTCGAATTCGCCTCGGTATTTGGCGCCCGCCACCAATGAACCCATGTCGAGTGCCATCAATTTTTTACCAACGAGATTTTCAGGCACGTCGTGTTTCAATATGCGAACAGCCAGACCTTCAGCGATTGCAGTTTTGCCAACTCCGGGCTCACCAATCAGAACTGGATTGTTTTTCGTCCGACGAGAGAGAACCTGAATGACTCTGCGGATTTCCTCGTCCCGACCCACGACCGGGTCCAATTTTCCTTCGGCTGCCAATGCCGTTAGATCGCGAGCATATTTATTGAGGACTTCGTATTTATTTTCGGGGTCTTCATCAGTGACCTTTTGATTTCCACGCATATCTTGCAAAGCCTTTTCAATATTTTTTAAATTCACATCATTTTTTTTGAGGAGATTTGAAATTTCACCATCTCCACCACGAAGCATGGCTAAAAGAAAGTGTTCAGTGGAAATGTAAGTATCATCCATTTTACGAGTTTCTTGGTCGGCCGCAGAGAAAAGCCGAATCAACCTTTGTCCGGCAGCGACTTTAGCACCACTGCCGCTGACCCGCGGGAGTTTCTCGAGCTTGGTGTCTAAATCCACCATCAAGGCTTTGGCCGAGACTTGAGCTTTTTCCAGCAGTCGGGGCACAATCCCTTCGGATTGTTGAATCAATGCGAGAAGCAGGTGCTCAGGTTCCACCGAGGGATTGCCCCTGCGCTCTGCCATCGAGGCAGCTGCTTGCATGGCTTCTTGGCTTTTTCTGGTCATCTTTTCAATTTCATTCATTGCGTGCTTCCCACTGATCTTTTCTTTATGTTAATCATGGGCTCTCAAGAAGGAATGTCAATGTCCACGCCGAACGTCAAAGGACCTGTCCAAAAGTTGCACAGGCGCACACCCAAAAGATTGAGCACCAGCATTCGTTTTGATAGCGTCAATCCCACTGATTACTTGAAATATGATTTTCGTTTCGCCTGCGAGGACTGCAGTCACTTTAATTCGGAAGGCGGAAACTGCACCCTTGGTTACAACTCTGCTTGGCACCGACGAGAATTTCAAAAGAAATCCTATGAGCTGAGCGGCAAAATGGCGCTCTGTCGATTTTTAGAAATTGATTGAGCAACAATTTGCACTCTAACTAGCGTACACCTATAGGTTGACGATAGATAACACCACCCCTCAAATGGCCTGTCCAAAAAAACTTGCCAGACGGCCCGGATGGCTGTCTGGGAGCCTTCGCATGGATGGATGCAGTTGCGTTTATCCTCGGCACCGCTGTGCTTGAGACTCCCCATCCATGATGTTGACCGTCGGTACACCATACCAAGGGTCAACATCATGGATGAGAGCTCCCGAAACTTACGTCTTCGACTGAACGTAAAGACAAAAGAAAAAATTTTATTCCGCGAGACTTTGACATTCTTTTTGTGACTTTTCGACTGCTCGACTTGCCTCGATGTCGGTCTATTGACTCAAGAGAAGGCAAAAAATTCCTTCATTTTCTCGCGTTTGGTCTGGGAAAATTCTGTTTTTCCGTCTGAAAGTCTTGGTTTTCTGGATCTGCCCTTGGTCCAATTTGCATCTAGAAACTCCATTTCAGGACTCATGTCCTGTCAATTTCACAGCTCAACTGTCGATCAGTCTCGTGTCAGGGCAATGACAGTTTGAATTCAAACTACTGTAGGAAGCTCTGAAGATACCAACAAGGTTGAAGGATCAACCGGAGAGTCTGAAGGTCACACTCTCCAATTACTCAGAAAGGAGGCTTTCAAGGATGAACTAAATATTGCAAATATTTAAGGCCAAGTATCTTGAGTCAAAAGGCCATGACTCACATTAAGTGCGAAAGCACTAGGCTCGGAAGCCGCTCACGAAGAGAACGAAACACGGAGGGATTGAAATGAAAAACAAAATTAAAGATTAAATTTTTTAACGGAGGATAGAACAATGGGAATGAGAGTAACAACGAATATCGCGGCCATCAACGCTCAGAGAAATCTGGTTGGCAGTCAGCGATCGATCAATAAATCAATGGCTCAATTGTCTTCAGGTTCGCGAATTAACATTGCAGCTGATGATGCTGCCGGTTTGGCGATTTCTGAAAGATTGAAAGCTGGAATCCGATCGGCTCGTCAAGCGAACCGAAATGCGAATGACGGTATCTCAATGGTTCAAACTGCAGAAGGTGGATTGAACGAAATCAGCAACATCGTGACTCGTCTTCGTGAATTGGGAATCCAAGCAGCATCTGACACTGTCGGATCCATTGAGCGCGGTTTCCTCGATAAAGAGGTTCAACAGTTGAAATCAGAAATTCAACGTATCTCTTTGTCAACGAAGTGGGGAACAACAAATCTGTTGGATGGATCAACTCCACAGTTTGATTTCCAAGTTGGTATCTACAACAACGCTGAAGAAGATCGCATCTCTTTCAACGCTGCTGAGAATAATGCTCAGTTGGATTCATTGGGACTTGTTGGTCTTGATTACACTTCGAAAGAAGGAGCTCAAGAAGCTCTGGGTGCTCTGGATCAAGCGCAAAATTCTGTCAACGGAATGCGCGCCAACCTTGGAGCTCTTCAGAACCGATTGACTTCAACAACTGATAACTTGGGTGTTTTGGAAGAGAATATGTCAGCTGCGAACTCACGAATCCGTGACACTGACGTGGCGATGGCTTCTTCTGAAATGGTTCGAAATAACATCTTGTTGCAAGCTGGTACTTCGACTTTGGCTCAAGCCAACTCAGTCAACCAATTGGCTCTCAAGCTGATCGGTTAATCAAAATCATCAAACAGTTGAAAAACCCCGGGACTCAATCTCGGGGTTTTTTTATTTCTGCCGAAAGTGCCGAAATTTCAGCGAGTTTGTCTGCGGTCTCTAAAGTCCTGTCGAAGAGTTCTTCATTTTTATTCCAATTTTTTCAATAAAATCAAATACTTGTGTGTAGATCCAAAGAGAATTTTCCGATACCCTAAGAGCGAGGTGCTTATGAAAAAAATAATTTCAACTCTGTTTTTGGCATCGCTTCTGATGGCCTGTGGAAAAACAGGCTTCAATACTCTCGAGGCAACTGCTCTGCCCGGCACCAATGATGGCCAAGGTGGTGGCGGTTCGGGAGACAGCCCACTCCCCTCTTGGGACAAAGTGGACATGGATGGTTTTCCGTCCAGTGGCGCCCATAAAGGGAAGTTGGTGGTTTTCGTCGATAAAATCAATCAGTCGCTTTTATTGGTTCTGCCGATTCCAGTGATTATTCCCAATATCAGCCAAATCACATTTCCAAATTTGGATGGAGCTTACCTGACGACTTATAAGGCTGACGATGGAAGTGAGTCCTTGGCAATCAACGTTCCGCTTCGCCATGTGATTAAAGGTGGGGCATTTGCTGGCAATGAGCGTCTTCCGAATGGTGACCCCCTGCCTTTTGTCCCTTCAGGAGAACTCCCCGGTTTTGCTATCGACCTTCCTCAAATGAAGAACTATCGGGTCCATGTGTATGTGGGAACCAACGTTGCCGCGGCGTTCGTAGAGCTGCCGGATCTGCATCTTCCGATTGGTGGGACATTGCCAGTCAGAAACTCAACAAAAACAAAGATTATTGGCGCAATCGGCTATGTCTTACCGAAGGCCGCTTACAATGGCGGACTCTATCTGGCTGCTCAAATTCCAGACGAAATGGCAGCTGTGATCGATGACCTGATCCGCTGGTAATCCTTTCTCAAAATTGAGAAAGAATCTGTTTACAGACTCCCTCACTTGTCGTTACCCTGGATGAGTTTTCAATTAGGGTCTAACGAATATTGAGGGAGTTTTTTATGGCGAAGAAAAAAAAGAAAGCAGCAACAAAAAAAGCTGCGAAGAAATCCACAGCAAAAAAAGCCACGAAAAAAGCTGGCAAAAAAGCTAAGCCTAAAAAGGCCACAGCGAAAAAAGCAGCGACAAAAAAAGCGACTGCCAAAAAGGCTGCACCTAAAAAAGCCACTGCTAAGAAAGCGTCCCCCAAACCAGCAAAAGCAAAAAAAGCCGCAGCTGGTGGAGCCGCCGAAGCCTACAAGCATGAACCATTAATGGAAGAGCTGGATGAATTCGGTGATGACATGGCTGGAGTGGAAGACATGGAAGCCGAAGAAGGAGCTGAAGGCGCTTCTGAGGACAATTGGGAAGACCAAGAAGAAAAAGAAGACGATCCATTTGAAAAAATGGATGATGACGACGAAGACTCAGAAGATGAGGAAGCGGGCAGCGACGACGAAGGTTACTTCTAGTTTCTGTTTTTAAATTTGAAAAAAGCAAAACCCAGCTTTGAAAAAAGCTGGGTTTTTTTTAGCTTAATAACGACAGGTAGAAAGAAATTCCTCTCCGTCCACCAAAAGGCGAGAGGATGCGAGAGGTCCGCCAAAAACCAATTTCATGGCGGCTTCATTGGATCCCATATAAACCACTTGGCCTAGACTTTCAGTCTTTCCTTTAACACTGACAAAAGAACTTGAAATCACTTCATCAGAAATTTTGATGCCGACGATTGTTAAGTAGCCCTTCACTCTTCCCGCCTCGTCCGCCTCAAGGATCCCTTGGGCGGCAAAGCGGTTGGATTCGATGGGTTGGTTACTGTAATCGCAGATGACATCTAAGCTTTTCGCTTGAGCTTGAATCGTGGATAGAATCAAACTTAGAACCATCGTTTTCATTGAATGACCTTAGTCTTTCATTGGCTTTTGATGAACGGCGAATTTTTCGAATTCACCGTACTCATGAAGCTTGTTGTACAAAGTCTTGATTGTAATGCCAAGAGCATTTGCAGCCTGAGTCTTATTGCCGTCAAAGTGAACCAAAGCCTTTAGGATGTAACGCTTTTCAAGCTCACCCAAAGTGATTGTTGGATCGTACTCTGCTGTTTCATCCTTGGTCTCAGGGTTGCGGATGTTTTCTGGAATATCATTGATCATGATGGTGTGACCTTCACAGAGGATCTGCAAACGCTCGCAGACGTTCTGAAGCTCACGGATATTTCCTGGCCAGTCATAGTTGCACATGAATTTCATCGCTTCTTCATCCATCTGACGGCCACGATTTAAGTAAGCGTGTTCGTTCGAAGACAAGAAATGATTGATCAAAGAAGGAATGTCCTCTTTTCGACGTCGCAGTGGAGGAACCGAAGCAACGATGGTGTTGATACGGTAAAAGAGGTCCTCACGGAAATTTCCGACTTGAACTTCTTTTTCCAGATCGCGGTTGGTGGCACAGATCAGACGAATGTCGACTTTGATTGGATCTTTTCCGCCGACTCGATAAATTTCACCTTCTTGGATGAAACGCAAAAGCTTCGCCTGGATTGCCTGTGAAAGCTCACCGATTTCATCAAGGAACAATGTCCCGCCGGTGGCAGCTTCAGCAAGTCCCATTTTTTTCTGGTAAGCACCAGTGAAAGATCCTTTTTCATGACCGAAAAGTTCGCTCTCAAGCAAAGTCTCTCGAAGAGCTCCGCAGTTGATGGCAATGAAAGGCTTGTTTTTACGGCCAGATTTTTCATGAATGGCGCGGGCAATGAGTTCTTTGCCTGTGCCGGATTCGCCCAAAACCAGGATGTTGGCATTTGAAGCGGCCACTCGCTCGACCATCTTGATCAGCTGGACCATGATCTCAGACTTGAAGATGATGCTTTTTTGCTCGACAATTTTATGTGTCGGAGTCTGCCACATCACTTGGCGTGCATTCTGGGATGCAGGCAATAGAGGAGAGTTCACATTTTCGTTCGACATACGTTCCACCTTTCAACATTTGTTAAAGCTCTTCACGTACGTCTCTTAGCGTGCCCCCACGCCCGTCTTATTGCTTGCAAAGCAGTTCCCACCCGCGTTCACATTCAAAGACGCTTGTTACGCAGTGAGTTATATGTCATTCCTACAATTTCCACAAGAAAAATTTTGCAAAGCGTTGTCTTTTTTACAGGGTTTTGGGGGCTCTCATGGCAGCAGCCAGCAGGCCTCTAAGGCCCCTAATACTTAGCGAAGAGCTTGATAAGTTCCTGAATTATTTAGGAAATGTTGAAAATTGCTCGGCTCTAACCTTGAAAGCCTATCAGCTGGATTTGAGCCAGGCTTTCCTGGGCTGGAAGGACCCAAAGAAAAAAAGAAAGACTTATACGGAAACCGAGCTGCTTCAAGAAGCTCGCGGGGCCCTTCAAGCTTGGGGAAGCTTAAGCTTAGCTTCCCGCAATCGGAAGTCGGCCACTTTGAAATCCTTTTTCGGCCATCTCCATCGAGAAGGTCTGATCGAAAGAGATTTGGCTTCGCAAATTCACAGCCCCAAAGTGCCGAAGAAAATCCCGCATTTTCTCTCTGTGGACGAAGTGATTTCAGTCTTGAAGTCCTATGAATCTGATCCACAACCTCAGCCCCTGGAGCATTTATTGTTTCTGCTGCTCTATGGAGCCGGACTTCGAGTGAGCGAAGCTTGCCAACTGCAGTGGCGAAATGTCGACCTTCAAGGTCGAGTTCTTCGCATCAAAGGAAAAGGTGGAAAAGAAAGACTAGTGGCCCTTCCGCGAAACGTGATCGCAGTGCTCAAGCGCCATGCGAAGGCCGCTTCAGAAGATTGGATTTGGGGAGAGGATGCGCTCTCGACTCGGAAAGCTTATGAGTGGGTTCGAACTCGAGGGGTGAAGGCTGGGCTTTTGCGACCCATTCATCCGCATGCTCTGAGGCACAGCTTTGCCACTCATCTTCTGGCCAGTGGTGCGAACCTTCGCACTTTGCAAGAACTGCTGGGACATGAAAGCTTGCAAGCGACAGAGAAGTACACTCATCTCGGTGTCGACCAGTTGGCCAGAACTTTGGAAATTCATCATCCCTTTGGCTCGTCTTTAGGTAGCAAAAAACCAGTCTCAAAATGAAGCTTCAGATTGGACCGGACTCTCTCTCGAATTGAGATTTAATCAAGTTTCACCCTCTAGAAACCGATCCGTAACATGTTGAAAGAACAGAAGGAGTTCCTATGAACTCAATCAAATGGATCATTGGATTTGGTCTGGCGATGCTGATCACTCTCTCTGCTCATGCGCAAAGCGTGAGTGGTGTGATGATGGTCGTGAAGGGTGACATCAAAGTCACTAGCAAAGACGGAAAAACCGAAGTGGCCAAAGTCGGCAAGAAAGTATCTGCTGGAGACACTGTCATCTCTGGCCCTGATTCGCGTGCGAAAATCGTGATGTCAGATAAAAACGTCATCAACGTTTCACCCGATTCAAAAATCGTCATCGAAAAATACGAAAACGACGGCAAAGACAAAAAGAATGTTGAACTGAACGTGGTGTACGGAAAAGTCCGAGCCAGCGTCGAGCAAAAATACGATGGTGAAAAAAGCAAATTCAACGTTAAAACCCCATCAGCAGTCGCCGGAGTCCGAGGAACCGATTTCTTAGCAGGCTACAGCCCCACAACAAAAACAGCCTCAGTCACCACCTTCTCCGGAACAGTCGCCGTCGGTTCCCCAGGTCCAGGTGGCAGCATCCAAAACCCAGTCTTCGTTCAACCCGGTCAAATGACATCAGTCGGAGCTGGAAAACCCCCGGAGACTCCTCGTACTGTACCTAAAGATGAACTTAACAAAATGAATAACGAGACGAAGGGCGAGGGCTCTTCGAAATCAGATTCAAAGCAAGAACAGAAAGAAGCTGGCTCCAGTGATAAAGACAAGGGCGACAAAGAGAAAGACAAAGAAAAAAAGGACAAGGGAGATAAAGGCGCTGGTGGAGAAAAGAACGCTAGTACGGATAAGGGTGCAACAGGCGACAAAGACACTAGCGGTGGGCGTGAACCTTCTTCGACGGGATCTGCGGCGACACCAACTCCAATAGCTGATAGTCCGCCACCTCCTCCGCCGCCACCTCCTCCGCCGCCAACTCAAACTTATCTGCC
Source organism: Pseudobdellovibrionaceae bacterium (assembly GCA_041288045.1). GTDB lineage: Bacteria > Bdellovibrionota > Bdellovibrionia > Bdellovibrionales > Bdellovibrionaceae > 21-14-0-10-47-8. The sequence goes on from JBGGMM010000004.1 coordinate 23,241, forward strand.
TCCACCGCCACCTCCGGCACCGACCAGTACTAAGTCGGCCACGACAATTATTTTGGCTCCTCAGTAAGCCTCTGGATATAATCGAAGCACAGCTATCATAGGAGATCACCTGTGCTTCGATTTTTCATTCTTGCTTTTGCAGCATGCACGTCTTCATTTGCTTTTGCTGAAGTCAAACTGAACGTCAGCAGACCCATTCGAATTGAGTATTCCTCGAAGGCTTGGAATAAGAGTTCTTCGGAGGAAAACACCGGCACGATTTTAATGCGCGATTCACGCACGAACCGGTTTGCGCAGATTCAGTTAGTCGAAACAGGACCCGACACTGCAATCTTTATTGGTAGCTATTCAGTGAGTTGGGGCGAGAGTGAAATCATTCCCGAAGTTTATTTACCACCCCAAGATATGGCCAAATCCGCTGACAGTCTTCAAAAAATGGAGAACATGATCAAAGAAGGCACTTTGTTGAGAAAACCTTACTTTGCAAAGAGTGATTCCAAAGGAAACAACACTCTGATGGTTTTTGATACCAAAGAGCAAACTCTCAAAGCTTTCGAAGATTACAGACGCGTTCGTCAACAAATTAAAACTTTGGTTACTGAATCAACTTTTGAAGCTCAAGCGAATGCAGCTCTAGAAAATGAAATGAAAGTTCAAGAACTCAAATCCAAGGCACTAGAAAATGATCGAAAACGTCTAGCAGCTGAAGAGAGAAAGAAAATTCAAAATCTCAGGCAAGAATTTGATTCGCGACCACTGGCTGAGCAAGAACGAAGAAAGGCCTTGGCGGAACAGTCCGCAGGCGAAGGAGCTAAGCTCTTTCAACAAGGGAAATTTTCTGAAGCCGAGAAAAGTTATTTTAAAGCCATTGAACAGGATCCCAACAACTCAAAGTATCTTTTGAGATATGGCGTGACTCTGCATCGAAGTGAAAAGCTGATGCGCTCTTTGGTTTACTTGGACCTGGTCCCATCCACCGAAAAGGACACCACTGAAAAGGATTTTTACACAAATCTGAATCTCATGAAGCTGAAAGAAAATGACCTAGCTTTGAAAGGTTTTGAAAATTTAGAAGCCAAAAGTGATAAGGCCTGGAGCCCCCAAGCTGGTCTGTACGCAGGGATTATTGAGTTTCAGAATGAACATTTCGATAATTCAAAAAAGCATTTTGAATTTGTCTTGGACAACTCTGAAGATCCGGCAATTGATAAATTAGCTGAGGCTTATATTGAACAGATCGCCAATGCTCAGGCCTTCAAAAAAGAACAAGCCAGGAGATGGGTGATTTCACTGACCGGTGGATTGATGTATGACTCGAATATTTTGTCCACAGCCAATTCATTGATCGATCAACAGCCGACTGACTTGGCTGGGTACCGTTGGACCTACAGCGGATCGATTGAATATCGTTTCTTGTATTTTAAAGAAAAAGAACTATCACTTGTTCTTTCTGGAAATGATATTTACTCCACAGATTCAAGTTTTCGTCCCCAGCAGAATTTTCAGAATACAGACACCCTTGTGTATAGCGCTTATCTGCCTTACAAGCACAAAGGAATGGCTTTAGGAAAGTCTTATCAAATGACTTTGTCTCCGGGTTATGAGCAAACTCGGCAGAATGCCGATGCCCTTGGGGATCGAGAGCTTATTTTGAATTCTGGGGTTCTGAAAAATGATCATACATTTGGGATGCGAGACGATTGGTATGCCACCTATGCAATCGAACTTCGCAGCGATCATTCACTGATCGACAATTCGACAACACCTAATGATGATATAACAGCGACAAAAATCACGCTTGGAACCACTCAAACCTTTTTTCAAAATCAAAAAAGAACAGAGGCTTGGATAGGTGAATTCGGTCTCAGTCAAAATCGTGCCTCAGGTGACAATGCCTCTTATGCACGAGTGGACTTTGCTGCCACTTATATGATGCCTTGGGTTTACGACACGATTTTCACAAGTCGCCTCGGCTACTACAATGCCAATTACCCTTTTCATTTGATTGGCCGAACAGATACGAACACAACTCTCACGTTAGGTCTTTTGAAGCCAATTGCGCAGAAACTCTCTGTCTCTTTGGCTGGCACCTACACCAACAACCAATCCACGCTTGAGACGTCGGATTATCGCAAGTATGTGATCATGACTGTGTTCAGCTGGTCAGCATCCCTGTAGAGAGATATTCGCGGAGTTTGTTTTCTGCCCATGAGAGGTGCAGGTCTTTTTGAGGGTCTTCGAGACCCTCGATTTTTTCATGGTCGGCCATCGAAGTTCCCAGGTAGGGATTCATCCAAGATTCAGGTTCTAGCACTCCTTGTTGAAAGAGAAGCTTCAAACAGAAATGCAGCCGAAAGGTCTTGAGGCTTTTTGCTTTTTCAAGAGTTCGGAGGGAATGACCGCCAAGATTGAAAAGTCCTTCGGAATGGACGTCGCCTTCTTGTGAAGCTTTCGAGAGAGTCTCGATCACAAAAAAAGCGGCCTCCACTCTGTCATAGTCATTTCGGATTTTATCAAAACCGTTCACGAGATGGGCGCCTTCAAGAGTCGCAATTTTGTTCTCTTGCAAGGGCCGTTTGAACTGAAGCTCGACAAAGTGGGTGGGCTCCAGCACCCCGCCAGAAAATCGGCGCTTGGATTTCAGAGCTCCCCGCGCCAGCAAAGAAATCTTCTCCCCGCCAACAGTCAGCGCCTGCAGAATCAAATCCGCTTCACCGTATTTGGTGGATCGTAAAATCAAAGCTCGGGTTTTAACTGAGGTCGGCAATTTGGCACTCCCGGAGAGCTTTGTCCAATGTAGCTCTCAAATCGGGATGTTCCAAGACTTCAATGCCTAAAATCAAGAGTCCACGCAAAATTGATTCTGCCGGTCGTGGCTTCCACCATTCATCATAATTGCGAACTCCGCCCCAACGGCAAAGATGCGTGGTTTCCAACCGAGTTTCCCAGCCAGGAGCCCGCAAATTGAGCTTCAAAGAGGATGCAAGAAACTGCTGAAGCGCCTCGCCAGCAAGGCTTTCCGAATAAATCAGAGCTCGATCAAAACAGCGCTGTGAAGTCTGCAAAAAAGCAGAAAATCCGGCTGGCAAATTCTTTTCAAAATTGAGAACAAGCTCTTTTTTTTCCACACTTTCAGCTTTCGCCTTCTGAAGTGAAGCCAAAAATTGCGGAGCCTCCCATTCCAGAAAAGGTGCAATCAAAGCCGGAGCTCGCATTTTAGATCCGATCAAGGCCACAGCCGTTTTGGGATCAAAAGAACACAGGCGAACAGAGTAAGGAAGCAATTCGGTCTGGCGAAAAAGATGATTGTGATGAGAGACTTTCAGACAAAAAATCCGCTTTTCATTGAGCAGCTTCTCAATCTCTTCGGTCTCATACAATTCACCACTAACAGCATGGTCTTCACAAAGAATCGCAAAGCAAGTGTCTTTCGCTAAACTTTCCACCCACTCTTTGGCAGCAAAGGTCTCTGGAGCAATCTGCACTTGATAGCCCTCTTTGTAGAGATAAGGCAATATCGGATGCAAATGCGGACTGTGACCCGTGACCAGAGCCACGCTGCGTTTGTGACTGTAAAATTGCGCAATTCCCAAGGCAATTTCAAACACCCCGCTGGCCAATCCCAGATAGCAACGGATCTGCAATTCCGAGCTCGCCTTCAGCTCATCGGACACAGACTGATTGAGATTTTCCCAAGTTTCAAAAGACGAGAGATCCACTTTCATCCCGTTCAGTGTAGCAAAGCTGACTTCGAGCGAAGTACGGACCTAAGTCCAATTTACAATCTCAAAATGAGACAGTCCCAAATGCTGTCTAAAACCGAGACAGTTGATGGGCCCTTTTTGTTTCCCAAATTGAATAGCCCGGAATACAAAACCTAAATACTTGATATCAGAAGTGAATCAGAATCCAAAATCTGGCCGTTGGCTTGCTCTTCACAAGAGTCATCAGGAGGCCCCATGCACGTGGCTGGAGTCAAAAAAACCATGAAACAACTGGGTTGGATCCTAATGGCCTTCCACCTTTTGGCTTTTACTTCGCCTCAGCGAGATGACCTGATTGAAATTAAAGGTTTTCTAAACGGCCGGAGTGAGGGCTCTTTCACAGCCCAGAATCAAAATCGGCTCTATGTCCTAAAATCTGGAACTCGTGCCGTCGTCCGCGAAGTGAAACATTTTAATTCTGGAAATTACGGACTTTGCCTCAGCTTGCTCAATGCCACGGATATTCCTTCAAACTCTGATTGCGTCTGGGCGTACTTTGACGTGAAAAATCCCGCACTGAATTTATATTCAGTGTCTGGCAATCCATCCGTCCGAAAGCAAACGATTGAAACTTGGGCCAAAGATGGGAAAACAGTGCGCTTAAAGAAAGCAACCACTCCGTCCCAAGGCCAAGCGGCGCAGACCACGAGACAGACGACTGCCGTGGTTGAAAATAAAAATCCTTCCCGAACAGACTCAAAAGCAGTTGCTCAATCCGTCGTGCAGGGCATTCATCAAACCAACAAATCCGTCAGCACAGCAATGGGAGCATCTCATTCGGAAGTCTGCATGGACTGCTCGAAGCCATCACTGGTCTCTTATGAAACGGCCTGCAAAAATGATCCAAAACAAAATTATTTAGAAAACACTCTCTCTGGAATCCTGAACCAATCGTCGGATTCCGCATTTTACCAATCTCCACAGAAAGAAGTGATTCGAACGGCCTGCATTCAAAGAAATATGCAGACTTTTGTTTCAAGCCGCGAATTTTATCGAACCTGCTCACCTCAGCAGCTTTCAGGTGGGACAAAAGCCGCGAAGGCCTGCCTCAGCGAAAACTATGTCAATATCACTTCGAAAGCTTTCAATTTGGCTGCTGATTGCCTTGGTGATTATGTGGCAGGTAGCGAATCTGGCAAGGGCCAAGCCGCTCTGAGTATTTTTTCTTTTATGGCCCAAGAATCTGGAATGCATGTGAACGCCAGAAGCTCGACAGGCGCTGGCGGTCCAGGGCAAATGACTGGCGGAGCAATCAATGCCGTCAATCAGGACATGCGAAACATCAAACGACATTTGGAAAACTCCAAAAATCCAAACTGCTCACAAACTCTTGCTCGTGCTTTGAAAAATCCATTGAGCACTCGCGGAGCTTCTTGTGATCGGATCCGTCTCGATGATGGCAATCCAATGAAGAGCATGGCCTACGCTTTCGCCTACCAGGCCATCAATCGCCGCGTCCTTGATAACGTGGTTTTTGACGAAGCTCTGTTTGGTAAAGTGATCTCTGATGAGTTGCCAAAAACGCAAAAGGACCGATTGATGATGGAGCTTTCTGCTTGGTCTCACAACACAGGGCCCGCCGGAATGACTGGCACTCGCTCACGTCCAGGCCCGCTGATTGCGCAATTGAGATCCTACGCTTCTCGCCGGGCCCAGCTGAAAACAAAATCTGACGTGGATCAATTTATGACCGGATTGAAAGATTACATGCGAAGATACGCTCATCCCGCGAACAGTTCAGCGTCAAGAGTCAGAGAAACTTCAAATTACTATGAGAATATTCAGAAAAAGATGAAAATGATCACACAGGAGGCTCAATCATGTCTCGCCAATTAATCCGGCTCCTGATAGCCCTCACAATCATCAGCCTCAATGCTGCAACTTCAGCTTTCGCTCAGTCCAATGATTTGAATTGGTCGGATGTCTCCCGAGAAATCGAAGTCACTTTAAAGGATTTGAAAAATCCAGCTCTGACGACCAAAGTGAGATTGCTGCGAATTCAATCCCAAAAAGAAGCTTCAGGGGCCCTGTTTCAAGAACTCTTAATAACAAAAAAATATGAAAGTCCCGGCGAGGAAGCACAATTCGCAAACGCCTACCAAAACATTGCGGCTCTGACGACTCTTTCCAAAATCCAATTAGGCAAAGACGGCAAAGCCACAGCCAACAGCTGCGCCGGCGTCCGCTCAATGTTAACAGCCTCGCAACAAACCGCAAATGACGAACAGACAGTAGAGATTGAGAAAGACTTCAACGAAGTCTGGGCCTTGATCTGCCAATAAGATTTTCAACGGGATCCCAGGACTGCACTCTGATTATCGTCTGCCTATAATCAGACGATAATCTGTGGACAGACTCGCATTATAAACCAAACCAAAAACCTCAACCCAGCTGTCCTAATTTACTGCCAGACGGCCCGGATGGCCGTCTGGGAGCCTTCGCACGGACGGACACACTCGCGTTTACCCTCAGCACCGCTGTGCTTGAGACCCTCCAAGGCCTCACCCCTTCGGGGCTCGCCTGCGGCGAGTTTCCAGAAAAACCAAATGATTAGGAAGGGAAAATACTGTTCGTAGGATTTGTTGGCGGGCGGAAATTAAATCCCCGCCTTGTTTCTTTCTTCATCGTCGACGACAGAAAGGATTCCGCCTTTGAGTTGGGGGCGGTAGGCCAGTTGTTCGATTCCGTAATGGAAATTGGAACCGTTCACTCCTGGTGTCTGCCACTCGGGACCCATGCGGATGGCATCCACTGGACAAGCCTCTTCGCAGAAACCGCAGAAAATGCATCTCAAGACATCGATCTCGTATTTGATTGGGTATTTTTCAACAGATGGGTCTTCGTGTTCGCTGGCGACGATCGAAATACAGTCGGCAGGACAGTTGGTCGCACACAACATGCAAGCCGTACAGCGCAGAGATCCGTCTTTTTTCACCGTCAGAACATGGTTGCCCTTGAACCGCGGAGAGTATTCGAATTTCTCTTCCGGATAGTTCAAGGTCAGCATGGTTTTCTTTTGAAAAAGATTTTTCAAAAGATGGCGAAGAGTGATTCCCATTCCTGTCAGAATCCCTGGCAGGTACCACTTGCTCATTTCAGATGTGTTTTTTTGAACGACGCTCATAAACTTCCTCGGCGGAAAATGAATTCGTTTTTCTTACGGTGTTCCAACATCACACGGTCCGACTGTCGGTCCGCTTCAACGAAAGGACTGGTGGCTGGACGGATAGAAATCGCTTTCCCCATCATCAGCTCGCTCGCTTCCAACAAAGTCAAAGCTTCAGAGACGACCGTGGTGACTTTCTTGAATTTTTGCGCAAGTCCCGCATGATTCACGAAAGTTCCGTCTTTCTCTGTGTAGGATTTCATCGGGATGAGCCAGACATTGCCAGTCAAAGCATCCAGGTCTGCATTCTTACAAGACTGAAACCAGATCAAATTCTTGGCTTTGGAAAGCTCACGAACTTTGTCTTTCATATCTGGGAACTGGGCTTGAACTTCAGGTCCTGCCACAACCACAGTCTCAATGGATCCATTCGCAAGAGCCGCTGTCAGATCCGACCACTTGGTGTTGATTCCATGGTTTTGCAGAACAGAGAGCAACCCCTTGGTATTGGGATTCTTATCCCCGCGCAAAAGGATGCCATCAAAGTCATTGGCTTTTTCCGGCATATTCATCCAATGGAAAATATTTTTGGATTTCAGCTCATTGACGAAATTGGAAATAATATTTTCATACTCTTCGACAGAGTACTGACCCGTCAGCACCAATGCAGTCTTGGTACCTGAAGCCTTCACAACAGATGAAAGCTCTTTCGCAGCTGCACCAGGAAGCATTTCTTCCCAACCCGAAGCAAGACGTCGCTTGGCTCGAAGCCAACGATTCTCGCGGTTGATGAATTTGTAGACATCACGACCTTCATCGCACATCCAATCGCCATTCACCTGCGCATTGTAAACTGGCTTCACGCGAAAGAAACCCTCGCGGTTGTAATACATTTTCACATTGCAACCGGTGCTGCAGCCATTGCAGATGGTGTCGCTCTCTTTGAGATACCAAACCCGCTGACGGAATCGGAAATCTTTTGAAGTCAGAGCTCCCACCGGACAGATGTCGACAGTATTGAGAGAGTATTTATTATCCAATGGCTTATCGTCAAAAGTGCCAATCTCTGAGCGATCTCCACGATTGAAAATCCCCAGCTCATTGGTCTTAGAAACTTCTTCGGTAAAGCGAACACAACGAGAGCAAAGAATGCATCTTTCAGTATCCAGAACCACTGTCGGTCCCAAATCCACCACTTTGTGCTTCTTCACTTTTTTCTCTGCCATTTCAGGATTGTATTTGCCGAATTCCATGTACTGATCCTGCAGACCACATTCCCCCGCCTGATCGCAAATCGGACAGTCCAGAGGATGGTTGATCAAATGGAAATCAAGACCCCATTTGGCCGCGTCTTGAACTTTTTCAGACTGGTTGGTGACTTTCATTCCCTCGGTGACCACTGTGTTGCAAGCAATCTGCAAACGAGGATTACCTTCGATCTCAACCATGCAAAGGCGGCAGACCCCGGCAATGGAAAGACTGGGGTGCCAGCAGTAATGAGCGACTTTGCCATTGGGCCAATCGCGCTTTTCACCATACATCGCTTCGATGATGGTGGTGCCTTCTTTCACTTCAACTTCTTTGCCATTAATGGTGCATTTCGGCATGTCGCACACCTCTTACTTTCGAGTGTCCCTCGCGAACAAAGTATTCAAACTCATCACGGAATTTCGTTACAAAACTGAGAACCGGCAATGCCGCTGCATCAGAAAGAGCACAGATCGTGCGACCTTTCATATTGTCAGCAACTTTGATCAAAAGCTCGATGTCCTGCAATCGGCCTCGACCCTCCAGGATCGAGTGCACAATTTTATTCAGCCAGCCAGTGCCTTCACGGCAAGGAGTGCACTGACCGCAAGATTCATGATGATAGAAGTGAGTGAGAACCCCCAACATATCCACCATGCACTGAGAGTCATCGATCACAATCACAGCTCCTGAACCCAACATAGATCCCAAAGCCGCAATCGATTCATAATCCAGATTGGCCTTTTCAACTTCTTCAGCTGTCAAAACAGGAGCCGACGAACCACCAGGAATCACAGCTTTCAGTTTGCGGCCGGGCTTCATCCCACCACCCAATTTGAAAATCAAATCTTTCAATGGCAGCCCTAAATTTACTTCGTAATTTCCAGGACGAACCACATTTCCGCTTAATGAGAAAAGTTTCGTGCCCGCCGATTTTTCAGTTCCAAATTTTCTGTAAGCTTGTGCCCCATCTTTAATGATCGGAACAACAGCAGCCAAAGTCTCGACATTGTTCACAATGGTGGGCTTGCGCAAATATCCTTGAACGGCAGGAAAGGGCGGCTTCAGCTTCGGCTGACCTTTTAATCCCTCAAGCGAAGAAATCATCCCGGTCTCTTCACCGCAGATATAAGCACCAGCACCGGAGTAGACATCCAAATCAAAATCAACACCACTGCCCTGGATATTTTTTCCCAGAAGGCCAGCATCGTAGGCTTCTTTTAAGGCCTTATTGAGAACAGAAATCGGATAGTGATATTCACCGCGAACATAGATGTAGCCTTTTTTCGAACCAACCGCATAACCAGAAATGATCATGCCTTCGATCAATTGGTGAGGAGCTCGTTCCATCATCAAGCGATCTTTAAAAGTTCCGGGCTCTCCCTCATCGGCATTGCAAAGCAGATATCGAGGCTCGTTGTTCTTCGGCAAAAATCCCCATTTCATCCCAGTCGGAAAGCCAGCCCCGCCACGACCGCGAAGGCCCGAAGCTTTGACTTCGTCGATGATTTGCTGAGGCTGCATGGAAAATGCTTTTTTCAAAACAGCATAACCACCGTTTTTCTTATAGCCATCAAGCGTGCGAAATTCATCCAAGTGATAAAATTCGGTGAGAAGTTTGGATTCCATTATTTCATCCCTCGCAAAATATTCATCGCTGATTCCGGCGTGAGGTTTTCATAGTAAGCATCATTCACTTGCATCATTGGCGCTGTTCCGCAAGAGCCCAGACACTCCACTTTGGAAATCGTGAAGCGCCCATCTTCGGTGATTTGATCGTAACCGGTCTTGAGCTCTTTGCAGAGATGACCTGCCAATTCACGAGAGTTGTTCAAAGCGCAGGAAATATTGGTGCAGACTTGCACGTGGTATTTACCCACTGGCTTCTGGTTGAACATCGTATAAAATTTAAAAACTTCGTTGATTCGCGCTTCAGGGATTTCCATCACTTGGGACAAATGATGAATCACTTCGTCGTTGATCCATCCTTTGTTCTCTTTCTGAGCAACATAAAGAGCCGGAATGATGGCCGATTCTTTGGCTTCATACCTTTTCAGCTCTTTTTTTACTTCTGCCAGACCTTCAGCACTCAATTGAAACATACTCATATCTCCTAGCGATCCAGCTCGCCAGCGATCAGGTTCATACTTGCCACTGTGGCAATGGCATCGGCAATCATCCAGCCCTTCACCACTGTGGGGAAGGATTGATAAATCGCAAAGCAAGGCGGACGGCATTTCAATCGGTAAGGATTGGCGCTGCCATCGCTGACCAAGTAAAACCCAAGCTCTCCATTGGCAACTTCAGTCGCATCATAGACATCCCCTGGAGGAGGTCTAAGACCCTTGATCACCAGCATGAAGTGATTCATCAGACCTTCGATATTTCCGTAAACATCTTTTTTATCCGGAAGAACGATGCCTTTGTCGCGAATGGTGAAATCCCCATCCGGCATATTTCGGCAAACCTGTTCGACAATGCGAATCGATTGACGCATTTCTTCAATGCGCACCAAGTAGCGATCATAAATATCGCCACTGGTTCCAACTGGCACTTCAAACTCGAGCCCGTCATAGCCGTAGTAAGGAGTCGCTTTGCGCAGATCCAAGCCCACACCGCAAGCCCGAAGCATCGGACCCGTGTAGCCCCAAGCAATCGCATCAGCCGCTTTCACAGGCGCAATGCCCTGAGTTCGCTTGATAAAAATCTTATTGTCCAAAAGCATTTTGGAAATTTCATCCACACCGGCGCGCATTTCTTTACAGAATGCCAGCACGTCTTCAATCCACCCATCCGGCAGATCCTGAGCCATGCCTCCAACGCGAGTCATAGAGACAGTCAGACGAGCGCCAATGTATTTTTCAAACAGAGTGTAAACTTTCTCGCGGTAAGTGAAGAGGTGAAAGAAAGCTGTGAGCGCTCCCAAATCCACTCCCCCGGTCCCAACTGCAATGATGTGATCAATAACTCGAGAAAGCTCGGCCAAAATCACTCGCATCGCTTGCGCTTTTGGAGGAATTTTCACATCCAAAAGTCTTTCAACAGCTTTGCAATATCCAATGTTGTTCATCGGCGCTGAACAGTAATTCAAACGATCGGTGTAAGGGATCACTTGATTGTAAGGATGAGTCTCAGCCATTTTTTCAAAACAGCGGTGCAAGTATCCGATTTCAGGCATGGCGCGAACAATGGTTTCACCATCGAGCTCGGCCATCACTCGCAGCGTTCCGTGCATTGCCGGATGCGAAGGCCCGATATTCAAAGGCACATAGCGCTCATCCAGAACGTCCCCTGGCTGTCCAGGTTCATTGTCAAAGTGAATCGGCAGTGAACCTGTGCAGTGCTGTTGGCGATCCGCTTCGTAGTCCTTGCGCAATGGATGACCGACAAACTGATGATGAGTCAAAATTTTTCGCAAATTTGGATGGCCACGAAAAATGATTCCGAACATGTCATAAGTTTCACGTTCAAACCAGTCAGCACCTTTCCAGACAGTGACGGCAGTATCGATCTGTTCATTTTCTGCCAGCGGAACTTTGATGCGCAAACGGCTGCCGTCTTTGGAAGAGAAAAGGTGATAAACAACGTCGAATTGTTTTTCTCGATGCGGATAGTGAGCGCCACAGACATCCATCAGGAAATCAAAGCGATCGTTTTGCTTTAAAAACGACAGCACCGGAATGATATCGTCTTTTTGCACGACCATCGCATCATCGCCAAAAGCATGCGCGAATTCAAAACGGTTCAATTGAAAACGGGACGAGAGATCGGATTTGAGAGATTCCAAATTACTCATAGCTCGGAGCCTTCCAGTTATCTTTCCAAGGACGCGGTTGTTTTGTCGCAATCATTCGCTGCAAAGCCATCACTCCATCCAAAACAGCTTCTGGAGTGGGAGGACAGCCAGGAACATAAACATCCACAGGGATGACTTGATCACAGCCCTGTAGAACATGGTACGCACGATAAAATCCGCCAGAACTGGCGCAAGCTCCCATCGAGAGCACGAATTTGGGTTCGAGCATTTGCCGGTAAATTCTCACCAGCACGGGCGCCATTTTTTCAGTGATTGTTCCAGCCACCAAAAGCAAATCCGATTGACGAGGAGAGAAGCGCACGACTTCGGCACCGAAGCGAGCCAGATCATATTTGGGGCCCATCACCGACATCAATTCGATCCCGCAACAAGCAGTTCCGTAAGGCATTGGCCAAAGAGCATTTTTTTGTCCCCATGCGATGATTGAATCAAATCGCGTTGTCATCGCAAAAGAGCGCGACATATCATCAACGGCTTGAGTTCCAGACGCAGGATGAATCAGTGACTGCTGTCGGGAATTAGAATTTGTCATGTCCGCCATAAAATTGTCCCCACATGTCTAAAATATCTCATGTCTCATTTCTTCTGTTGCCTTCAGTTTTCATTTGATTCTCAACTTGTCGCAAATTTTTTTCAGCAAGTAAACAATCAAAAACAGAGAAAACTAAATCTCTTCCAATGCTTAGGATTGTAGCATTTGAAGTTTCACTGACAATATGTCCTTTTCCCAACGCGTCCGCTCAGAAAGCACAAAAAAAGAAAGCTTTTCGAGGATTTTAGAATTGCCTCCCCCTCAAAAGCCTTCCTAAAATCATGGCAAATCATCTTTCAAGGGGGGAAACAAATGAAAGATCTAAAACCACTCACAGGAATGCTCTTCGCCCTGCTATTGGCGACAGCATCCAATTCACTAGCAGCGACCAAAGGTCAGGATCTATTAGTGAAATTTGCTCCTGGTCACAAAGCTCAAATGCGAATGATGCTGACAAGCTTTGCCAAACAGGGAGAATCCGCTGAAGCTTTGACCGACAGCTGGGTGCGAGTCCAAGTTTCAAACCTCAGAGCAAAATCCACCCTTCTCAGCCTGCAAAATAACCCGGCCATCGAGTACGTTCAGCCAAATTATAAAATCAAACTTTTGGAAAACTATCAGATCCAAGATGCATTGCGCCGCGCAGCTTTTGCTCGGGGCTTGGCAGCTGATCTTCAAGTTCAAGCAAAGCCTGACAATCCAGAAATTCCAGGCGCCCCTCAACAAGGCTTAGGAGCCGATCCAGATTTCAGCAAGCAATGGGGAATGAATGATATCGGCGCGAAGGAAGCTTGGAATCAAACAATGGGAAGCCCCGATATGATTGTGGCCGTCATTGACACAGGTGTAGATTACACTCACGAAGACCTGCTTCCAAATCTTTGGAGAAACAGCAAAGAAATCGCCGGAAACGGAAAAGACGACGACGGCAATGGATATGTTGACGACATGATTGGTTGGGACTTTGTGACCAACGACAACAAGCCATTTGATTTGGCTGTCGACCCTGCTCAGCTTTTAACCAGTGGTGGAAATCCTGGGCACGGAACTCATTGTGCTGGGAATGTTGCTGCGAAAGGTGGCAATGCATTGGGAATCGCCGGTGTGGCACCCAATGTGAAAATCATGAGTCTTCGCTTCATCTCTGATAAAGGCGAAGGCACTTCTGCAGATGCCATCAAAGCGATTAAGTACGCAGTTGATAATGGAGCGAAAGTTCTTTCCAACTCTTGGGGTTCAGAAGGTGAAGATCCAAAAGAAGATGCCGAAAACAAAGCACTTCGTGAAATCATCACTTACGCTCAAACCAAAGGCGCTTTGTTTATTGCAGCAGCTGGTAATGGACATCAAGGCGTGGGCTATGACAACGACACCGACAAAGCCCCCGGCTACCCTGCCAGTTATGATCATGAAAACATCATCAGCGTGGCTGCAATTGATGTGAAAAACGAATTGGGTTCTTTTTCCAACTGGGGAATCAAAAGCGTCGATATCGGCGCTCCTGGTGTGGATGTTTACTCGACAGTGGTTGGTGGAAGTTACAACAACTACGTGATCGACATCGGACCTTTCCAAGTGACTTGGGATGGAACTTCGATGGCAGCTCCGCATGTGGCGGGAGCAGCTGCCCTTTACTGGTCCGCTCATCCAGAAAAAGACTGGAAAGCTGTGAAAGCAGCTGTGCTTGACAGTGCCAAAGCCATTCCGGCTTTGCAGGGCAAAGTGGTCAGCGAAGGAAAATTGGATGTTCGGGCTTTGATGAGCCACTAAGAAAATCCTGTGAGTTGAAATCTTTAAGACCGAAGTCGATGACTTCGGTCTTTTTTTTTGCGATCTTGAACCAATGCTAAAAAAATTGGATTTGACCACTCGAGCGCTACTTTTGGCCCTCATGTACTCGTTGCTTTGGCTGATTGTCCATTGGAGCTTTGTGCAGCCCGAACTTCCCTGGGTTTGGGTTTTTCCTCAGCTGTTTTCTTCTTTGCTGATCTTTCTTTGCCTGAATGGGCTGTTTATTTCCTTTGGCTTTTACCGCTGGGGCCGTTTTGTGCAGCCCCTGATCACACTGGCTTACATTCAACCGATTTTCCAAATTTCTTATTTCAAAGCCTATAAAAGTTTTTTGGAGCAACAGAACATCTCGTTGCTTTTGCGTGAGCCGATGTTCGTTTTCAATGTCTTTGCCAAAGAAGTTTCCCTGCTTCAGGGACTTTTGCTGTTTGGGCTTTGGATTGGCTTTCATTTTCTCAACCATTTCTTTTTGCAAAATCGCGGGCCTCAAAATCAAAAACCCAAACCTTACTTTCTTTTTTCGTCGAAAATTTCCTGGCTTTTTTTGATCCTGGCCATCGGCTCGCAGGTGAAATGGTGCTTGAAGCATGACACTTCTCAATTGATCATGCGGCCGCTGTACCCCGTGGTCCTTTTTGCTTTGCTTTCAATTTTTCTTTTTTTCTATCGCTCACAATTTGCCATTTGGAAAAAAGCTTTTTTCGTTTTGGCGCTTTTTCTGAATGTTTCTCAGCTCTACGCTCTGAATCTCGGCTTTCCGGAATTTCGTGACAAAATGACTTTGGATTCGCGGTTTTACCGGGCCTTTTTTGGAGCTTATTTTGTCAATACGGCTTTGGGGACTTTGGATCAATCTGATCAGGCCCTGCAGAAATTTGAAGAACTTCCTTTAGCCAAAATGGATTACAATATTTTGGTGATTTTGGATGATTCTCAGCGCTGGGATCATTCCAATCGGCATGGTTTTTCAGAACCCACCGATGATTCGCTCAATTGGTTTTATGATCAAGCTCTTGATTTTCAATTTCCAATTTCACCAGCCAATTTCACCGACACTTCTGTCCCGGCCTTTCTGACCGGCCTTGGATCCAATCGGGATGTTTTGCAAATCAAAGGCAGCCTAACGCTATGGGATTATTACGCCAAAGGAGCTGAGACTTTTTTTCTTTCCTCACAGCCTCTGGATTGGTCGCATTTGGATTTATTTTATAAATCAGTAGGTCAGAAAAATTTGTGGAGCGCCATCGGCTCCGGCGCTTTCAAAGGCAATCAAGAATTGGTCGATGACAGCTTTTTAGTCGCTGAGTTTAAAAAATTTCTTTCGCTGAACCAAGGTCCTTGGGTGGGTGTCTTGCAGACTTTCTCAAGTCATTATCCATACAATAAATACCCGGGAGCTCCACAGCCCTATCAGCCTTGCGACCTGACTCGCGAATCAGGAGTCGAAAATTTCAAAAATTGCTATAAGAATGGCCAGGTTTCAGCCGCCTTTGCGAAAAATGATATTTTGAAAGCTGTTGATTTGTCGAAAACAATTGTGATTCTGACTTCGGATCACGGTGAAGGCTTCAATGAGCATGGCATTTGGTTTCATGGCGTCGACTATCACCAAGAGATGGTGAAAGTTCCTTTTTTCCTCTACCTACCGCCGGCGATCAAAGCCAAAATCCCCAAGCCACTTTTAGCCAATCTGGAAGCCAACTCAAAACGGGTGATCAGCACCATGGATCTGTTGCCGACGCTTTTGGAAATTCATGAAATCCTCTCAGGGCAAAAGCTGGCCAACGCAAAAACAAAATTTTCCGGGCGCAGCCTTCTTCAGACTTGGAATGAGCGTCTGGTTTTTTCAAGCCACTGCTTTCCGCAGTATCGTTGCTACAGTCGCGAAATTGCTTTTGTGAATGATGATTATTTTGTGCTTTTTCGGCCGTCAGAGGGATTTTACAAAATCTATCCGACTTTTCACGATCTCTCACAAACTCATCCGTTGGATCCAAAGGAAATTCCTCGGCACAAATTGAAGCAAATTGTTGAAGAGGCGGCTGATCAGCACTCGATCGGCCAAAGCATGAAAGCTTATTTTGAATCTTTGTGATTCGCACTGCCGCATGCATTGCGCTTCTCGCCAGCTCTTGTTTAGCTTGGAGATTCTAGGAGGTCTCATGTGTCGTTTACTGACTCTGGTTTCATTTTTATTTTCTCTGTCTGCGATGGCCGCCATCAAATCTGAAACTGTTGAATACAAAGAAGGTCAAACCACGCTGGAAGGCTATATGGCCCACAACCCGGCCGTGCGGATGCGCCAACCTGCTGTCGTTATCGTTCACGCTTGGATGGGAGTTGATGATTTCGTCAAGAAAAAGACCGATGAAATGGCCCAAATGGGCTTTGTCGCATTGGCCGCCGATATTTACGGTAAAGGCGTTCGCCCCAAAGATGCCAAAGAAGCTGCTGAGCTGGCTGGAAAATACCGCAACAATGACCGAACTCTTTTGCGAGCACGAGCACAGGCCGCCTTCGACCTTCTCAAGAAAAATCCGAAAGTGGACCCAAGTAAGATTGTCGCCATCGGTTATTGCTTTGGCGGCACCACCGTTCTTGAAATGGCAATGGCTGGACTGCCCTTGGCCGGAGTCGTTTCCTTTCATGGCGGATTGGAATTTCCAAAGCTAGCTGATACAAAGAATATCAAATCCAAGCTTTTGATTTTGCATGGAGCTGTGGATCCCTATGTTCCGCCAGCTCAGGTTCAGGCTTTGACGAAAGCACTGGATGAAGCAAAGACCGATTATCAATTCGTTGCTTACAGCGGTGCAGTTCATAGTTTCACCGATCCAAGTGCAGGAACAGATGCCAGCAAAGGCGCTGCTTACAATCCCGTGGCCGATCGCCGATCAACAGAAGCCATGAAGGATTTTTTCCGCGAAGTCGTCGGCGCTCCCTCTGTGCAGAATTAAATCTTTCCATCCCAAGAGCCTTCGACTATTGTAGGAGGCTCTTATGCTCATCAAGGGACATCCCCTCTGGTTCTACATTAAAAAGCACAAAGCACATTTCCTTTTGGGAATGTTCTTTCTTTTGCTGACCAATCTGGTGGATGGCTTGTATCCGCTTGTCATCAAGCGTGGAATTGATCAAATTGTGGCCGGCCAGCCATTTTCTGAAATCGCTCAGACCGCCGTTCTTTTTTTTCTGACAATGAGCTTTCTGGCGGCAACTCGCTATTGCTGGCGAGTCTTTTTTGGGCGTTACCACACTCAGGCGGCAGAGGATTTGAGAAACCGGATTTTTCAACATCTCACCACCATGGGTCCTCAGTTTTTCAAGAAAAATCAAATTGGCGAATTGATGAGCTTGATCACCAACGATGTGCAATCTTTTCGCCAGGCCATTGGCAGCGGAGTTCTTGTTCTGGTGGATGGCGTGACCATCATTTTTATCGTCCTGCCCTTGATGTTCTGGCTGCAACCGGATTGGACTTTGAAAACTTTGGTGTTTCTGCCATTGGTGCCCTTTTTGATCTGGAAACTCACGCAATTGATTTTTTCCCGCTTTAAAACCCAGCAAGATAAGCTGGCGGAGCTTTCGGGATTTTCACAGGAGACAGTGGCTGGCATTCGAGTGATCAAAAGTTTTGCTCAAGAAGAGAACCAATTGAAAGCCTACAATCGATTGAGCCTGGTTTTTGAAAAGATGTGCAATCGTGTGGCCTCTGTGGATGCTCTGTTTGGGCCTGTCATGCAGTTTGGAATTGCCAGTGGAACTGTGATTCTTCTGTTTGTGGCGGCTGATGACATCGTCAGTGGCGTTGCTTCCATTGGGACCTTTGTCGCTTTTCAAAGATACATTCACAAAATGGTCTGGCCGATGACAGCATTGGGATTTGGCGTGAGTCAGTTTCAAAAAGGAATGGCCTCTTACTCTCGAATCAAGGACGTTTTGATTCAAGAGACAGATATTCCAGATAATGGACAAATTGAGATCAAAAATTTTGAATCCTTAGAAGTCCGCAATTTGAATTTTCAATTTCCAGAAAGCCAGACTCCAGCTTTGAAAAATATCCAGTTTGAAATCAAAGCTGGGCAAAAAGTCGGATTAGTAGGCCCTGTTGGCAGTGGCAAGACGACTCTTTTGCATCTTCTCACCCGGCTCTATCCAGCTCCTCGGGGAACTATCTGGGTGAATGGACATGAAATTCAGGATATCACACAGAGATCCTTGCGGCTTCAAATGGCGATGGTTCCGCAAGAGCCTTTTCTTTTCAGTGATTCCATTTCCGAAAATATGATGCTGGGCCTTGAAGGCGAAGCCACAGCTGAAGATGTGATTCATTGGGCCCAGGTCGTGGATATTAAAAATGAAATTGATGATCTGCCTCATCAATTTCAATCTGAATTGGGCGAAAGAGGAGTCAACCTTTCCGGCGGGCAAAAACAGCGACTGACGATTGCGCGAGGATTGATGACCCGAGCGCCCTTGATTTTATTGGATGATTCTCTCAGTGCAGTTGATCACAAAACGGAAAAAACCATTCAGGCTCAGCTCAACCAACAAGTGGGAACAAAGAAAACTCAAGTCATTGTCAGTCACCGTCTATCAGCTGTTGAAAATGCCGATCAGATTCTGGTCCTCAATCAGGGTGAAATCGAGGCCATTGGAACTCACACAGAGTTGATCCAGAAAAGCCCGACCTACCGTCGCATGGCTGAAATTCAGGGGTACCGAGCATGAGCGGCACTCCATTTATGAGCGAAGATCAAGTCAAAGCCAATATCACTCTGCGTGAGCTTTTCTTGAGGCTTTGGCCCTACTGTCGAAAGCATTTGAAGCTTTGTCTGGCAGTGATTCTTTCTGTGGCCGGCCTTGCGATCACTTCCAGAATTTTGCCTTATTTGATTGGCTATGCGATTGATCATGGCGTCCAAGAGAAAAATCTGCAGATTTTAAAATCTGTGGCTTGGATTTATTTGGCTGTTCAGATTCTTCAGACTCTTTTTCAATTCAGCTACAATTATATTTTTCAGCTGTTTGGAAATCGGGTTCTCTTTTATGTTCGCGAAGATCTCGTTCGACACATCCAGAGCCTTCCCATCCAGTATTTCAATAAAACTCCGGTCGGTCGCATTGTCACTCGGCTGACCAATGATGTGGCCAATTTGGCGGAACTTTTCACAGAAGGTGTGATTACGATCTTAGTCGAATTCGTCATGCTCAGCTCGATTTTGGTGGCAATGAGTTTGATTTCTTGGAAGCTCACTTTGGCAAGCATGGGCCTTGCGCCTTTTTTCATTTGGGCTTCGCTGAAAATCAATCGCCGCTTACGGGAAGTTTTAAGAGAGGCAAAGAAAAAACTTTCTACTTTGAATTCATTTGTGGCTGAAAATTTGAATGGCATCAAAGTGATTCAGCTCTACAATCGAGTTTCTAGAAATCGAAATCATTTTTTCGCGCTTTCCGACCAGTATAAAAATCTGACTTTGGGCTCGATCCGAGCCTATGCGCTGATGCAACCAGTGATGAATTTATTTTCAGCGGTGACGATTTCTTCGGCCCTTTATTTCGGTGGCTACTTTCATCAGGAAAGTGGTCTTGCCATTGGGGCATTGGTCACTTTTATTTTGCATGTGCAGGACTTCATCCCGCCATTGCGTGAGATTTTGGATAAATACCAGCAATTTCAGAATTCTCTGACCAGTGGTGAGAGGGTCTTTCATGTTTTTGATGAAACGCCAGAGATTCAGAAAGAAACGATCACCCGGCCCTCGCAATGGAATGGCGAAATCGAGATTCGTTCTCTTTCATTTCAATACGCATCGCATTTGCCGCCGGTTTTAAAAGATATCAATTTAAAAATTGCTGCCGGGCAATCCGTCGCATTGGTGGGTCGAACCGGGAGCGGCAAATCGACTTTTATTTCATTGCTTCAGAGATTTTATGAACCCCCCGAGAATTCCATCTGGATCGATGGTCTTCCGATTGAAAGGATTCCCTTTTCACTTCTTCGCAAACATATTGGCGTGGTTCAACAGGATAACTTTGTCTTCCGTGGCACCATTGCCAGCAATATCACTCTCAATTCGGAAGGGATCAGTCTTGAGAAAGTCGAAAAAGCCTGCCGGCAGGTCGGATATTGGGATTTGCTTCAACAATCAGGACGGAATTTGCACTCACCTGTCGAAGAGCGGGGCGCTAATCTTTCGGTCGGTGAGAGACAGTTGATTGCTTTTGCGCGAATCCTGGCTTTTGAGCCGGATATTCTGATTTTGGATGAAGCCACGGCCAACATTGATTCTCAAAGTGAAAAAATCATTCAGCAGGCAACTGCCGAAGTTTCCAAAGGTCGAACCAGCTTGATCATTGCCCATCGCCTTTCAACAATTCAAAACTGTGATTTGATTGTGGTCTTAGATCAAGGGGAGATCAAAGAATTTGGCAATCATAGCGAGCTCATGGCCCGCCATGGGATGTATCATCAATTGGCTTCGGCCGGAGTGAAATCGACCGAAATTTGAGCGCTCGGCCCAGGGATGGCAGTGCCATGAAAGCGAATGGCGTTTTTGCTGGGAATGTATTCCCAACCATTAGTGGTTGAGGATTCAATTTTAGCATCATTGACTTTCACAACCAATGTTTCGATTTTCGGTTTTTTCTCAAGCAGAAAGTCTGTGGCTGCTTCGAGGATTCGCTTTTCAATGTTGGCCACTGTTTGAACCATGGTCTGTTCACAGATGGAAGATTTCGATCCACCTGAAGCATCTGCCAAAGCCATCCATTCCAACCCAGGCTCTTTCACTTGGCCATCCAAAGAGGTCGAGCAAGGCGAATTCAAATCCAAAAGACCAATGAAATTCACCACCCAGCCTTGAACATGGCCGTTCCATCCCTGCTGATGGGGCTTCAGAGTATCAAAAAAATTTTTATAATCGATTGCACTTCCGGGCGAGTGATCGTCTTCATTGGAAAGCGCCACCACTGCCAAAATCGCATCTTCGCGTAAAAATCCGGTTTCCATTGTTAATGCTTTTTGAATGGATTCTAGACCGCGTTCACTGTCTGACCCGAAATTTCCCTGTTTGATTCGGGAAACCAAAAGGCCTGAAAGATTGGATGTATTTTTTGAGAGAATCTTAGGGTTTCCAACAAATTTGCCGCCACTGCCCCCCGATTGCATATTGGAAGTGACGACAACGATTCGATAGTCGAGACCTTTTCGATTGAGGGAATCAACCATTGCTGGCATTTGATCCGCCAGTTTATTTTGGTAAGTGCTCATACTGCTAGAGTCATCGACCATCAAAACCATGTCGACTTTGCTATTGTATTTTACCTCTTGGTTGAAGCTTTGGCTTTCATCAGCCAAGGAATAAGTTTGTTTGTTACAGGCTATGAGCACCCAGGCCGAAATCAAAAGTGCGAACAGTGTTTTCATTGGCCCTCCATGCCTTCGATTTAGGCGGCGTTGTCCGTGTATTTCTTAATCGCTTGCTGGATCGTTTGACTGATGCTGGTGAATTTGATTCCGTACCGATGCTCAAGTCCCTTGATCGGAGTCTTGCTGACAATCGTGCAAACGGCATTGAATGGCGGAACCCCGTCACCGGCTTTGAAATGCAGAAACAAACTTTGACCCACCTGAATTTCATCTGATTCGATGACAAGCCCTGCACCACCGGCGCTGACTTCAAGGGACATTCCCCGCCATACTTCTTTGTTGTTGTGAAGCAGGATCGAAGCCCCGTATCTGGCCCGTGCATGACGACGTCGATAAAAAACGTCGGTCATGTTTCCAGGGTCCTGGTCTTTAAGGGCTTTGATTTTTTCAGGTTGAAAATCATCAATCTCAGAAATGCGATACCAAGAATTCATTTTCGTCCGATTCCAGGCATAGTCGAATTCAAAAAGCTTTTTCTCTTGAAGCATTTTGACCATTTCAACAAAAGAGAAGGGGCCGTATTTGTTGTCATCACGAAGCACATACCACTCTGCCCCTTCATTGGGCCGAGGAGCCTGAGATTTTTGTGTGGGCTGTTTCCAACGACGAAAGTAGTCGTGAAAAGTCGGATGATCCAAAAGCAGGATCCAGTCCTTTTTGTTTTCGTCATACACGTAATCCGTCCATTCGACTTCTTTTTTCTCGATGCACTTGAGAACTTCATCGATTTCCAATGGACCTTTTTGTTGACCTCGGTGGTGAATGACGTATTTCACGGCTCTGCCTCCTGACCAATTCTTCTCGGCAATCCGAGGACAGGACTTAACCACTTGAAACTCTTGAAATAAACTGTCAAAAATCTACACAACAAAAGTCCTCTTTTCAGTCGAAATTTTGAACAGGACCAAAGCCACAATCCTGCCAAAAAGTTCAAAAAATCCCTCAGGATTTCCAGATTTTTCCGACAAGAACTTTGATGAAAACACCACTTTCTGCTTTTGTTGTTGTTGCGACGGTTTCATTTGCCCTTTCATCACAAGCAGGTCCTGCTGACTTTGAGGCCTT
>JBGGMM010000005.1:0-3512 GCA_041288045.1 Pseudobdellovibrionaceae bacterium
CTTTGCCAAGTTTGCAAAAGGGCCCAGGCAAAAAACCTATTTATAGCATCATTTTCGTCGCGACTGAGAGCTCCTCTTGTCAGTTCTGTCTGATTTAAAAAATGGAAAAGATCGTCTTGAGATGCTTTTCGTCGAAGAAGATCGAGAAGGGGAAATGAATAACTGTCGTATTCGTCAATCTGATTTAAGGTGGATGACCTGTAGATTGAAGCGCTGTAGGGATCCCAGAAATCCAAAACTGTCTGAACGACCTGCAAATCGGACATCTTTGTTTCAATTGTATTTGATTGCATTAAGAGCGGTTTAGAAGCTCCCGCTGGAGGCTTGTTATAAAGAAACTATATTGCAAACTAGAGATGGTCAACAAGGGAATGATTTATGACCACCGGATAATCCAAAATGCTCAGAGCTCCACGCTTTGACTTTGATTTAAGATCCATAGCGATCTGGCCTTCATTTTGAACTCAATTACTACCAGCGTTTATTAGCAAACAGAATTGAGATTGAGGCATTCCATGATTCGAAAATCCGCGCTTTTGGGCGTAGTGGCCATCTTATTGACAGGTTTCTTCTCTGAGGCCGGCTCCGAAAGAGTCTACACATTTCGTGGCCATCAATTTCCTCTTCATCATCTCGAAGTTGTTCCCGATGACGAAATCAGCTCGATTGAGGCAACAAATGAAGCCTTCTTAAAATTTTTTAAACTGAAATATCAAAACGGCACTCTCCCCTACACGAAAACGGGAGCTGTCCCGCAAATGCCAGGAAGCTTGCGTGGTGTGCATCCTAAGGCCCATGGTTGCTTGGTGGGAACAATGAAAGTCTCAAATGATCTGGAGCCCATCGACCAAGTCGGTATCTTTAAATCCCCGGGCAAAGAATACCAGGTCATGGCTCGCTTCTCGAATGGCAGCCCTCATCCAGAAAGGCCAGATATTGCTCCCGACTCGCGAGGCTTTGGACTGAAAGTTTTTGGAGTTGAAGGCGAACAGTTACTCAAAGGAATCACTGGCAGTAGCAGCCCGGCCACTCAGGAATTCACAATCAATAGCTCGGATGCTTTTTTTGCCGACACGGCAGCCAATTACAACCGCTTTATGCAGATCGGCTTGCTTGAAACGACTGACTTTGAAGTTGCTGCAAAGAAATTTGTGTTCAGCTTACTGGGACGATTCCACCCTTTTCTTGCAGCTCGCGTGACCAAAGCCTTTCAAGGCATCAAAGCTGTCGAAGCAACGAATCCTCTCGGCATTCAGTACTATAGCATTTCAGCTTTTCAACATGGGCCCGGCAACGATGCGCCAATCGTGAAATACTCTGCCATCCCCTGCAAAGGAACTTGGCAAGAACCGATTGACAAAAACGATCCCAATTTTCTGAAAGTGAATCTCAAAAAACATATCGAAAACAGCCCAGCTTGCTTTCACTTTATGGTTCAACATCGCACTAAAGACTCTCTGTCTGTGGAAGATCCAACCCAACCTTGGTCTCAGTCAGTGGCCCCATTTCGAATCGTCGCTGAAATCAATTTCCCACGCCAGAACCTGATGGACGAAATGGCTTGCGAAAGATCCGTGATCAATCCATGGAATACTTTACCCGAGCATAAACCCGTCGGCGGCATCAATCGAATGCGACTGGGAGCTTACCTTCTCAGTATCGAAGCAAGAAAGAAGAGCAATCCTTAACTGGTAAAATTGGCAGGGCAAATGAGACGAGTATCTAACTATTCTGAATCCGATTGATTGCCTTCTTCTTCATCTTGATGAGAATCACCCGAATCGTCTGAGGGGATTTCTGGCTTATCCTTTTTTTGTGACTCCTCAAGTGATGAGGGTGTCTTTGCTAAGACTGCATTGCAGGAAGCCTTGCTCTTAAAAAAATGCTTCCACAGTTCTTCATTGGCTTGAGCCTTGATCTCTGGATCAATAAGTTCTGACCCCATATAGGAATCAGATTTCACAACCTCTTTCAGATGTTTGAGCTTGCGAGGAACTTTAGTCTCACCATCGCACTGTCCTTGTGAAGCCTTGCCACCTGTCGTGATAAAACTAAAGGCCCGCATGGGAGCCCTTCTCTTTGCGTGCGCGAAAGAACCAGGGCTTAGCATGGGTTGAAGAAACAGAATGCTGAAAAGAAAATAGATCATTTGAAATCGAAAGTTCATAGGGACAAGGACACCAAGACTTGGTCCTTTTGTCAATTCAGGGTTTTCTGCTTTGCTCCGATAGCAAATCTCATTGCGGCCAGGCTTTGACAGTATTCGTGAGTAAGAACGCGCCTATTTTCTGACTATTACCTGAAGCAAAAGATTGGGAATTTTGCCACTCATCAATGCTTTCGTTAATCGAACTGTGAAACCAACGCTCCTTCATTTTATTTAGATTCTTCAAGAGGATTTAAAACTGTGTCATCATCAACATGTTTTCCTGTGCTATCAAAATGAAAATCTATCACTGAGGTTTCGGGTGTTATTTTTCGAAAAAGAGGGGCCGAAGATTGAGGCTCAACCGTATACCAAACACCATTAATATCCAGCCCATTAAAAGCGTGAAGCTCAAGACTTCCATTTCGGCCTCCGATAATCAGAGCCTTTAACCCAACGGCCTGAGCCAAATCGTAAAAGACCGTGCTGTACTCGCGGCACAGTCCTTTTTCTCCGGCATAAATTTGCTCAAGAGACAATCTTCTCATTGGATCTTTATTTTCATCATAAGTCATGAATTTTGCCGTCACGCATTTCACAAGGGCTCCCAATTCACAACTTGAAAGCGAATCTCCTCTGGCTTCAAACTGAGATTGGATCGCTTTGATTTCTTTGATTAAAGTTCCCCGTTTTGAAATGCCTGTCCTCTGAGCGTCGAAATCACCGGAAGTATAATTTTGGTTGATGTCATCCACCTCATACTTTTGTTCTTCGCGAAGATCACATCGAAATTTCTTACCTTGCTTCATTGGCTCAAAACAGGCTGATCTCACCTCTGACATACCCGACCAAGCGTAGGCAGGCACGAAGGCCAAACAGAGGATAATTTTGAACACATTAGCCATGGAATGCCTCCATAAAAAGGGGTCTTCACCTCCATAGCCATAAATATGCCGGATCGAAATGGATATAGAAGTATGGGCTACCCCACAAGGTGGTCAGGTTTTTGACAGAAGGTCTTTTTTTGTTGAGCGATAGGACTTTGTAGAACCGGAGAGTCGAATGAAATTGCAAAGTTTTTGTCAGGCAGAATGCAGCCTTGGATTATTCACCCGTACAACGAACCGCTACGCCGGGAAAATGAATATAACTTTGGTCAGCCTGTAAGAAGTAACCGCTATAGCCCTTGAAGAAAAAAGTATTCCAGTAAAGAGCCGTATCGATCGATGACGTAGCAAAGATTGGGTGTTCGGCCTTATCTGCAGGAGCCTCATAGCCGCGGGCACTATAATAAAATTCATCCTTCTTGCCGTTCGGATTAACGGTCGATTTAAGGAAATATCCTTCCATAAAGTAATCGCCAGCA
>JBGGMM010000006.1:0-5482 GCA_041288045.1 Pseudobdellovibrionaceae bacterium
AGAGAAGCTTGAAAGCTTAAGAAAACAAGAACAGAAACGCAAAGCGCAACCGCTGCGAAGTCAAACTGCAGCAAAAACAAGATCTATTTCTAAACTGACAATTAGAGAACTCAAAATAAGAGATCAGCATCAATGTCAGTACCTGGATCCTGAAACTAAGAAGCAGTGTGAGGCTCAGTTTTATCTTCAAGCTGAGCACATTGTTCCTTTTGCCAAAGGTGGAACCCATGAGCTTAAAAATCTCGAGCTCTTGTGTCCGGCTCATAACAGGCTTCGAGCTGTTCAGCAGTTTGGAATCAGGAAGATGAAAAACTATCTGCCAGAGCTTGGGCCGTGAGCTTGTCCTGATTCGGAAAATGCCTCGCGCTGAGAAACGGAAGCTGAGTCTGAAGCTTCGGTCTGCACCGCTGGTAATCCC
This sequence comes from Pseudobdellovibrionaceae bacterium, assembly GCA_041288045.1. Lineage (GTDB taxonomy): Bacteria > Bdellovibrionota > Bdellovibrionia > Bdellovibrionales > Bdellovibrionaceae > 21-14-0-10-47-8. Next base: position 419 of record JBGGMM010000006.1, read on the forward strand.
ATTTGCTGGCGAAGCTTGTTGTATTCGCGGAGTTTACGGATCCCTTGGTGCAGGACTGTCTCGAGGATTCGGAGTTCTTTTGAGTTAGGAACATTGTGGAGGAGCATTCGTTTTAAAACGGTGTAAACGTTGATACGACGGTTGCTGATATCGAAGCCCATTTCTTGGAGCCAGGTTTGAAGAGCCCTTTCAGGAAAGACTTCGTCAGCGCTGCGCTTGCGTTTGGGTTGCTGGCCTTCGAGCTGGGCTTTTTCTCCACCCCAAGTTGTTCTTAAAATGAAAAGTCCGACCAAAACGGCTTGAGCGAGATTCAAGCTGGTGTTGTCGCCAAATGTGGGGATGGAGCAGGCGAAATGGGTGAGCTCAAGGTCTTCGGCGGAAAGTCCCCAGTCTTCGGGACCGAAAATCAGATAGATGGGGAGGGCAGGCTCAGATTCCCTTTGCAATTGTGGGTGTTCGGCTTTCAGCCACTGCAAGGTTTCTTGAAAATCTTGAACCTGTCTGCCTTTGCCGTCTCTGGCCGTGAAACAAATGCGCATGCCTTCCGGTTCTGAAGCAAAAAATTCTTTCCATGATCCGTAAACTCGCCGGTTTTGCAAAGCTGCTTGGCCGGTGGCGGCTGCTTGTTGGGCGCTGTAGGTGATTTCGCATTTGGGATCAATCAAGATGAGATTGTGAACGCCCATATTGGCCATGGCTCGGGAGCTGGCTCCGACATTAGAGTCATAAATGCTGCGAACGAGGACAACGCGGGGATCAAAGGCTCTCATGCCCTCAGGCTATAGCTGGAGAGCGAGAGAAAGTCCATCCTCAATCACATCCCGTTTTTCGGGATGAGTTTGTGAAAGTTTTTTCAAATCCAAAAGGACTTCCTCTTTGAAAAGAGATTCTTGATGGCGATTGCAAAGAAGCTCGTAAGTCTCTAAAAGTAAAAGCCAATCCGACGGGAACTGGGATTTGTGTTTTTCAATCAAAGCTTCTAATTCTTGTTCAAGCTTAGGACCTTTCACATGCTTCTCCCGAAGGTCACGAACCATCTGGTAATTCTGATACAGAGTATGCTCCATTGGAGTCATCGTTTTTTCAGGAACCCGAGCCGCGACAAAATCATCCGTATCCCCATATTTTTCCCGATCGGCGGGACCACCAAAAACCGAAGTCACTGTCTGGCCGATGGCAAGATCATAGGTTCCCCAAGGTGGCTCAAACAAAACCTGGTCTTTGTACTTCACGGAACATTTCTCAAAGCTGACGATGAGAAGCTTTCCATCTTTTTCCAAATTGCCTTTGACGACTCCGTCGAGCTTGATGCCTGAATGAAATTCCAGATGCACATGCTGTCCCACTTGCTCGAGCACGTGCGTCCAAGAAGCTGACTGCAGTCGACCCAGAGCTGTGCCAAAGCCACTGGCATGATGGCTTTTGCCATGACCCTGAAGCTCCTGGTCTTTGTAACAAATTTGAACGGGATCTTGAAATCGCAAGTAAATGATCGTCTTGTGATCACCGCCAGTGATGGCATCAATGCATTTTCCGGAAATCTGCACACCTGAATCCAATTCGATGGTATTCACGCTTTCGGCTTGAATGGCTTTTTTCACGCCTTCAAGTCCACCTTTTTTGAAGGCCATTTTCTCAGCCATGGCATGCAAAACCCGAGTCAGGTTTTTAAAATCTGGAGTCACAAAAAGCTGTGGCTGAGGTTCAGTGATGTCATAACTGGTTTGAATGCAATCTTCGGTGAGGGGGATTTTTTTCACTTTGTCGCTGAGGCAAAATTTGGACTCACCAACAGAAGAAAGAAGGCCGGCGCCAAAAATTTTCGGATTTTTCAAATCGCCGATCAGTCCGTACTCGGCTGTCCACCAGTTCATGCGTCCCAGTTCGGCAGCTTCTGAAATATGCGTGATTCGCCTTGAGGCCTCGTCCAGATTTTTCTGAGCCGCTGCAATCTCTTGCAGAGTCGAATCCGGATTTTCTTTGATGTCCGAAAGCTCGCGAATCGCTTCGTAAAGATCCAGATCCTCTTTGCTGACAATCGCTTTTCTCGCAATCTGGGCGTATTCTTTCAAGTACTGCGCAAATTCAGGATGAATCAAGATCGGCGCATGCCCTGCGGCTTCATGCACAATATCTGGAGCTGGGGTATAAGTCAGATGATCCAAAGTCCGCATGGCAGAGGCAATCGGCAAAACGCCGAGCGATTGCATTTCCATAAAGGCCGCCGGTGGAATAAATCCACTGACTGGCAAAGCCCGCCATCCGAAAGTGGAAAGCTTCTGGCTGATATCATGAATGTGCGGAATTCTTTCAATTTCAATCCCAGTTTTTTCCAAACCTTCCACGTAAGATTCATGAGCGTGTTTCGAGAGGAAATTTTTCAACTGTCGCAGAATGTATCTCCAACAAGCTTGATCCACAGGCGTGTATTTTTCGTAGTGCTGCTCGACGATGTATTTTTTTAAGTGGCTTGGAAGTAATTCCGCCATTTGATACCTCTAGAGAATGGGATCTTTTTTCGAAAGATAATTCTGCACATAATCGCGAACGCCATCTTCGATCGACCATTTCGGAGCCGACATTCCAGCTTTGAACCATTTGTCCATCTTGGCCTCTGTGAAATACTGGTACTGATTGCGAAGATTCTCTGGCATTTCAATGTACTGAATGTTTGCTGGCTTGTTGAGAGCTTTGAAAGCCGCTCGACCCAGATCATTCCAGGTCCGAGCCTTGCCAAAGCCCATGTTGTAGACACCGCTCTTGGGTTTTTTCTCCATCAGCTCGAGCATCCAACCGGTCACGTCTTTCACATAAACAAAATCCCGCATCTGCTCGCCGTCTGTGTAATCCGGATTGTAGGATTTAAAAAGTTTCAGCACTCCGGTTTCTTGAATCTGATGAAAAGCTTTGTAAGGCACGCTGGTCATGGATCCTTTGTGATACTCATTGGGCCCATAGACATTGAAAAACTTCAGTCCGTACCAGTGGGGAGGAGTCACCCCTTGCTTCACGGCCCAGCGATCAAATTTCACTTTCGATTCGCCATAAAGATTCAGCGGTCGCAATTGCTCGGAATCCAAATGATCATCATAACCAAGCTCACCAGCTCCGTAAGTGGCGGCGCTGCTGGCATAGATCAGATTTTTTTTGTGTTGAGCGCACCACTCGAAAATTCTTTGAGTGTAAAAAGTGTTGTTCTCCCAAAGGTGCTCGGCATTGGTTTCCGTCGTCGAAGAATTTGCCCCCATGTGAATGATCCAAGTCGTCTGTTCGATTGTCGAAGGCAAGTTCAAATAATCCCAGAGCTGATCCTTCAAAAGAAATTTTTCAAATTTTTTATTTTTCAAAAGTTCGGATCGATCTTCAAGAGAAACAGTGTCGACCACTGCGCTGACGGGAATGCCTTTTTGGTTCAGTTCCCAAACCATCACGCTCCCGATAAAACCATTGGCTCCAGTGACAATAACCATGAGATTCTCCTGACTTTTTCAGAGTAGCAGAAGGGGTCCTTCTGTCACTACGCTGTGTATATTGTAGACAGGCCTGAAAGAGCTTCAAAAAATACCTGAAAATTTGCGTAATATCAAGGGCTTAGGGTGGCCTGCTGCTTGCTGATAGGTGGTCTTGATGAACCGTCTGATCAAAGCCCTTCTTTTGCTGAATCTCGAGATCCTGTTGCTGGCGCCAATGTGTGTTCCGCAGAAAATCGACCACGGCGTGAAATCAGCAGATCAGTACTGGAAAGAAACAGGCCTCGGTTCAAAAGAACTGGAAGCTCTTCTCGCACCTGAATCCTGTCAAATTTCAGAGCAGGGTTTCTTGGCCTGTGTGAATGCCATCGGTCAAATGGCCGAAAAATATCGGCGAGTTTTAGATCCCAGTGGAAATTTTCGTGAGCTGAATCTGCAAGACATCGAGGATCGAAGTTCGGAAAAGAAAGATCTGAGCCGTTGGGCTTCGCGATTTGAGTCACTGAAAGAAAAAATTCCGTTCCTCGAGCTTTGGCGGGAACTGGATGAAAATTTAATTCAGCCTGACGAACGGGCCACCATCATTGCCATTGGAATCAACGGCTTTCTCTCTGTTTTCAAAGATCCACACACCTACATCATGCCACTCGCTATGTACGAGGAAGTGATCGCCAACAGTGAAAATCGCAACACCAATGCTGGCTTTGTGGCCAGACGGCAAAAATCAGAATTGGTGGTTCGAAAGGTCCTTGAAGGCTCGTCAGCTGCAAAAGCGGGTGTGAAAAAAGGCGATCGCATCATTTCCCTGAATGGAGAAAAGGTGTCTGACCTCCTTCCTTCGCAAATCAATGAAATCTTAAAGATGCGCAATTCAGATCGTTTGGCTTTAGAAGTCACTCGTCAGAGCAAAAAAAAATACTTAGAAATTCTGAAATCAGAAAATATTTATCCCAGTGTCTCATCTCGAATGGTCAATGAACTTGGGCTTGTGACGATTCATAAATTTTCAAAAAACGTGTGTGAAATGACTCGACAGCAGATCATTTCATTGAAAGAGCAAGCAGCTCGCGGAGTCCTCTTTGACCTCAGGGACAATCCCGGCGGGCAAGTGGAAGAAGCAGCTTGTGTGATCAATCTCTTTGTCGATAAAGGGACTTTGATGTTTGAGACTCGGTATCTGGATGCTTCCAGGCCTTCAGATCCCTATGTGGCAGATAAGGATCCGATCTACAAAGGTCCATTGGCAGTTTTGATCAACAGTGGCTCAGCTTCAGCTTCTGAAATCGTTGCCGGCAGCTTGCGGGATCTCAATCGTGCCAAGCTGATTGGTGAGCGTTCTTTTGGTAAGGGCTCTTTTCAAGATGGGCGTATTTGGGGACCCAATCCAAAAATTGCTCTTTTTGAAACTGAAGGGCTTTATTACTTTCCCTCTGGTTGGACGCCACAGCTCGTGGGACTTCAACCTGACGTTCAGGTCAATTTCAACAGCTCAGACCAAGTGCGCGAAGACGAGCTTTTCTTGAATCCTCTGGTTCCGATTGATTCTTGGGTAGGTCCGCAATCTTTGACTTGGCTGACCGAAAGGGAGTGTCCT
>JBGGMM010000007.1:0-4949 GCA_041288045.1 Pseudobdellovibrionaceae bacterium
CTTAGTATCAAACGCAAGTGGCGGAAAATGTCGAGCGGTTGATCCCGCCGAATCAGTCGGTGGTTTTAGCGCGGACTGTGAATAAAAACAACCGTGGGCGAGAGTTCAACGTTCGGCGGGCTGATATCATCGATGCCGCCAACTCAGAAGCCTTTGTGCTTCGAACTTTCCGTGGACTGGAAAAGGCAACTGCCAGGGATATTGAGAATTTGCAGACTTTCAGCCGACGATTGGTCTATCCCAATTTAACTTTGAACAAGCAAGAAGTCGCATCCAGAAGACAATCGGCAAGGGATTCGGTTCTGCCGATCACGATCTCTTTAAAGAAAAATCAGATTCTTCTCTCGAAAGGCACCGTGATTCAGCCTTTTCAGATGGCCATGCTCAAAGAGATCCAAACACTCCGATCGGATCGGCGGCATGACATTTTAGCCATTTCAATTGCTTTTGTTTTTCTGGCATTCATCGTCGTTTTCTTTCAGTATTTGCGACGCTTTTCCCTGAATCGAGTGCATGTCGAGAACAAAGACATCGTGGTCATGGGTTTTGTGACTCTTGTCACTGTAGTTGTCGCCAAATTCTTTTTGTTTTTGATCGAAACTGCTTTTGTCTCTCGATTTGGATCCAGCATTCCGCATGAAATGTTTTTGTATTTGATGCCAGTGGCAGCAGCCCCGATGTTGGTGGGTCTTCTCATCGCCTCTGGAGAAGTGGTCTGGCTTTTCACTGCCTTTCTCTCGGTCGCCATGGGATTGATGACAGAAATGAATTTCACTTTTATGGTGGTCACATTCGCTGGCGGAATCGCAGCTGCTCGAGGCGTTTACAATTGCAAAAAACGAAATGACATTTATTGGGCCGGAGTGCGAACCGGAGCAGTCAATTCTTTGATGATTGCACTGATGCTGACTGTGACCAGGATGGATCAGGAAAATTTCGCTCAAGAAATTCTAGCCGCCGTAGCTGCTGGTTTTCTGTCGGGAATCCTCTCTTCAATGGGAGCAATGATCATGATTCCATTTCTGGAATCTGTGTTCAATTACACCACGGACGTCAAACTTTTGGAACTTTCTAACCTCAATCATCCGCTTTTAAAAGACATGATCGTCAAAGCTCCGGGCACCTATCATCACTCAATGCTGGTCGGAAGCATGGTGGAAGCAGCAGCTGAAGAGATCGGTGCCAATCCTTTGCTCGCAAAAGTGATGAGCTACTACCATGACATCGGCAAAATGGAGCACGCCAATTATTTTATTGAAAATCAAAAGCCGGGACAAAATCCACACGATCACATTTCCCCTTACATGAGTAAGACTTTGCTGGTTGCACACGTGAAAGACGGAGTGGAAGTCGGCATGACTCACAAACTTGGAAAGCCGATCATTGACGGAATCATCCAGCACCATGGGACGACTTTGATTTCCTATTTTTTCAATAAGGCCATGGACATTAAAACCGAGGGCGACTGCGAAGTTTTCGAAGATGAATTTCGCTATCCAGGTCCGAAACCGCAATTTCGAGAAGCAGCACTTTGCATGCTTGCTGATAGTATTGAAGCTGCCAGCCGGTCGTTGGATGAACCCACTCCCGTGCGTTTACAGAACATTGTTCGCAATATCGTGCAACGCAAGTTCATGGAAGGGCAGCTGGACGAATGCAGTCTGACCCTGAAAGACCTTTCAAAAGTTGAAATGGCTTTCACTCGAATTCTTTTGGGGATTTATCATCAAAGAATTGACTATCCAAGAGCTGCTGGCGGCGGAGCTTCTGAGGCCCCATCGCCTTTTTTCAGTTTTCAGCAGAAATAAAAAATCAATTGCGGTTGAGATAATAACTGGGCGAGAGATACTTCATAAAAGCGGGCAGTTCTTTCATCTGACTTCTGGATTTTTCAGCTTCCACTTTCATTTGCTGACCAAAAAGCTCTTGAATCATTTTTTGAGCTGCAGCTTCTCTTTCCTGATCATTTTGATATTCATTTCGAATTCGAGAAAGCTCTCCCAGATCGAGCCAAATTCCAGCACATTTGGGGCATTCGTCAACTTGCACGGATCGCTTCGGACTTGAAAAACGCTTCATCATTTTGATTCCAGAATCCTGGCAGCGAGGGCAAGTGAGAACGTCGAACTTTCGCTTGAGAGGGGGATTTGGCAAATTCAATTTCAAGATGTCTTCAGGGTGGGGTTCGTGGGCTTCGTTGAATTTTTTAAACTCAAATTGGTCAAACCACAGGCCGCCACAGCCCTCGGCGCAGACATCCAGTGGGACATTGGCAACGGTTTGTTGCTGGGTTTGTGATTGGCATGCTGGACACTTCATTTTCCCCTCCAGTTTTTGAGCCTAGCGAAAATTCGGCTTCGGGGCTACTGGACTTCTGTCAACATTCTCTCCCCTTTGCGCGGGAAATGGATTAAAACTCGGGGCATGCTTCAGCTGATCAACCAATCCCAGATTCGAATGCCAAGAAAGTGGCTTGAACAGTGTTACCGCTGGATGGCCCTTGAATTGAAACTCAAAAAAGATCTGACGCTGGTGTTTTTGAATCCGATTCCGGCTCGCAAACTCAACAGTCAATACCGAAAAAAAAATTACGCCACAGATGTTCTCAGTTTCTCATCAGACATTCCCAGTGAATTGGGAGAGCTGATCATGTGTCCACAAGTGCTGCAGAAGCAAGCGCAGGAGCATGGTCACTCTTTTCGTGCTGAGCTGGCTTACATGTTGATTCATGGCGTCTTACATCTTCAGGGCTATGACCACGAGAAATCCAAGGCAGAAGCCAAAAAGATGTTCCAAATTCAGGATCAACTGTTTGACAGATTGTGCTCAAAGTTTCACATTTAGAAGCTTATGGGAATTGCAGCAGAAACTTATGACCTCAAGAGAAAATTGACGGATTTAAAGAATTTATCTTCCGAGCTTCGGGGGTATCTTTGACCTCGACAAAAAAAAGCGTCGGCTCGAGGAGCTGGCCATGTCAGCGGAAAATCCGGATCTCTGGAGCAAGCCAGAGGAAATGCAGAAGCACAACAAAGAAAAAGCCCTTCTAGAAAAATCCATCAGCGAATTTGAAAATTTTGAAAGAGGCGTTGATGACGCCGAAGTGCTCATGGACATGGCCATTGAAGCCCATGACGAAGACTCCTTTGCTGAAGCCAAATCCGAAGTTTTGCGGCTTGAAAAAGTCGGGCAGGATCTCGAGGTCAAGCGTGTTCTCAACGGTGAACTGGATGCCAATTCTTGTTACCTTTCCATCAATTCAGGTGCCGGCGGAACAGAAGCTTGTGATTGGGCCGGGATGCTCATGCGAATGTACATGCGCTATGCCGATCAGCAGGGCTACAAAGTCGAAATTCTTGAAATGAGCGATGGTGAGGGCGCCGGAATCAAATCTGTCACGCTCTTGATTGAAGGGCCTTATGCCTATGGATATTTGAAGGCCGAAAGCGGAGTGCACCGTTTGGTTCGAATTTCACCTTTTGATTCAAATGCCAGACGCCACACCAGCTTTGCTTCTGTCTTTGCCTGGGCCGAAGTGGATGATGACATCAAAATTGAAGTCAATCCTGCCGATTTGAAAGTGGAAACTTTCCGTTCCAGCGGGGCCGGTGGTCAGCACGTCAATAAAACGGATTCAGCAGTTCGAATGTACCATTTGCCAACTGGAATTGTGGTCAGCTGCCAGTCACAGAGATCGCAGATTCAAAATCGGGATAAAGCTTTGAAAATGCTCAAAGCCGCACTGTATGAGCGCGAAGTGGAAATCCGAAACAAAGAAAAAGAAGCCATCGAATCAACCAAGAAAGCCAATGAGTGGGGATCTCAGATCCGCTCTTATGTCATGCACCCTTATCAAATGGCCAAAGACCATCGAACCAGTTTTGAAACCAATCAGGTTCAGGACGTCATGGATGGGGATCTGCAAGGTTTCATCATGGCCTTTTTGAAATCTCAGGCCACCCAGGGGACTGCGACCGAGGCAAGAACCTAAAATGAAATTTTATTTTTGGCTGGCTTCACGAATGCTGCTCTCCAAATCCTCTCAGCTTTTTTCTCTTTCTGGAGTGAATGCTTTGGCTGGATTGATTTTAGGAGTGGCCAGTCTTGTGGTGTCCATGGCCGTGATGAGCGGTTTTGAATCCACTCTTCAGCAAAGCGTGGCAGATGTCTCTGGGCATTTGCAAATTCTCATCAAAGGACAAAATCAGTTGAGCAAAGAAGAGCTGGTGGAGCGGATTCAAAAAGTCGCTCCTGAGTTCGCCACAGCTTCACGATTTGGATACTTGGAAGCCATTTCGGCCCATGAAGGAAAAATTTCCGGAGTGATCGTTCAAGGCTTGGACCCGGATGGGGCCAAGCAAACACTCGGACTGGAGCGAAGGAAAGTCGAAGGACAATTGGATCTAACGACTTCGGATTCAAAAGGGGTTTCGCCTGCAGTTATTGGAGTCGGGCTTGCGAAAAGTTTGAATTTGCAAGTGGGTGAAGAATTCCGTGTGGTTTTGCCGCTGAAAAATGATCTGGATCCCAATCAATTTCGCCGGAAAATCGGGGTTTTTAAGGTCACTGGCATTTTGGATTTGGGAAAATTTGAATACAATCAGCGGATGATTCTCACTTCGCTGGAGACAATGCAAAAACTGGCAGAAATCGGCAGCCGTTATTCGGGGCTTTTGGTGAAATTCACAGACATTGAAAAAGCCCGCGAGTTGGGAACAAAAATCGCCAAAGAGCTGGGGCCTGGGTATATCATTCGTGACTGGCATGATGTGAATGCCAATCTGTTTGAAGCTGTTGAAATTGAGCGCGTGGTGATTTTCTTTGTGATTTTGGTGATTGTCATTGCCGCTGCCTTCAATGTGGCCAGCACTCTCTATATCAATGTGGTGACTCGATTTTCTGAAATTGGGCTTTTGAAAGCTTTTGGGGTTTCTCGGCGTTGAGTGATT
>JBGGMM010000008.1:0-12255 GCA_041288045.1 Pseudobdellovibrionaceae bacterium
AATAAACTCTGCGCATTAAAATTTTTCGAACTCATCCCATAGATTTATTCGTGTGAAGAGCGGCGAGCAAAAAACAGATTCGGCTGATCTCGAGCCTAAGGTTATCGGTACACCGTATTTACATACAATCTGAACCCTGAACCCCCATGATAGAATCAACTTCATTTATTTTCGGATTCAAATAGGTCAGCAACCTCACTCCGGATCGTGGCAGACGGCTTCAATGTTATGCCCGTCGGGATCTAGCACGAACGCTCCGTAGTAGTGCTCATGATAATGTGGGCGCGGACCTGGTGCGCCGTTATCCCTGCCGCCAGCGGCCAGCGCTGCTTGATAGAATTCATCGACTTGTTTCCGATTTTCGGCTCGAAAGGCAATGTGAACGCGAGGTTCGTTGGGTTTGCCTTCGGCAGTCCAAAAGTCAGGTTTTGGTGGAACACCATAACCCAAGACGACTTTTCCGTCGGTGGACTCCTTCGGAACTTCCATCATCATTTTGTATCCGAGAGGAGCAAGAGCCCGGTCATAGAAATGGCGACTTTTCAAAGGGTCAGAAATTTGCAATCCAGTGTGATCAATCATGAGAATCGTATAATGTCGGAACCAGCCAGGGTCAAAATCCAAATATCTGATTCGCTTTAAGGTGAACTGAGGACTTGAGCCCAAAGGTTAAGAAAACGCTGCGGCATTTTCTGATTCCAAATTTTTTATCAGATTTTTCAATTGAAGAGTCACGATGCCCCCAGAATGGCGACTTTGAACTTGCCCAATTGGACATGAGTGAAGAATTTGAAAAGTGACTGCGATTTCTAATAGAGATATCCTTGCCATCGTCAAGATGCACAGGAGGCACCATGAGAAAATTAATCGTTATCTCTTTTCTCACTCTCGATGGAGTGATGCAGGCTCCGGGTGGTAAAGAGGAAGACATCGAGGGCGGCTTTCTGTACGGCGGGTGGCAAATGCCCTTTTTCGAGAGTGACGCTAACCCGATGCCCGAAAATCTGGGCAAGGCGGGGGCGCTGCTCTTGGGCCGCAAGACCTATGACATTTTCGCCGCCTACTGGCCGACTGCCGGTAAGGATGTAGAGTGGTTCGGTCCATTTATGAACAACATCAACAAATATGTGGCTTCCAAGACCCTGCCCAAGGCCGAGTGGGAAAATTCAACCTTGCTCAAAGGCGATGTGGCTGAAGCCGTTGCTCAACTGAAGAGCGAAGCTGGGAAAGATGTCTATGTCTTGGGGAGCGGTGATCTCTGTCAAACACTCATGCGCCACAAGCTGATTGATGAGTATCTCTTGATGATCCATCCTTTGGCGCTCGGGAAAGGCAAACGCCTCTTCCAACTGGAGGGCCCCAAACAAGATTTAGAGCTTTTGAAATCCAAGACATCCAAAGATGGCGTTCTCGTGCTCAACTACAAAGTAAAAGCAGATGTTTGAACTTGCAGTCAGTCCTCACTCCAGAAGACATCACCGATTTTGCCGGACTTTTCAACTCGGAGAAAACCAATCTTCGGTTTTTGAGTTTCAGAATTTTCGAACAATTTGAGAGTGACCAAATAGGCTTCAGGAATTTCTCGGATGTCGGCGAGGACATAGGACTTTCCTGATTGCGCCAGAAGCAGATCATCACAGGCCAATTGGTTGTCCAGCTCAGGCAGTATGGTGCAGCCATTGAGGCTTTTCACCAGAGCGTCGGCCGGGAACAATTGAGCCCAGCTCTCGGCGATGATATTCATTTTTGCGTTCTTTGAGAGATCGATTTTCAAGATCGGAAAAAAGCTTCCTTTGGAATAACAGGATTTCAATTCGTAAATGAGCTCTGTGCCTTCGCTGCGAAAGCTATAGTCCAAAAACCGGCATTCCGCTTGAGTGGCGGACCCGAAATGGAGCATTTTGCCATGAATTGAAATTTCACGCTGAGGATTCAAATAAGGAACAGATTGCAGGGCCTCTTGATTCACAGTCTGCAAGAGTTCCACGGCCTTTTGCAAAGGCTGAGTTTGAAAAAGAGAGCTGATCAGATCCAAAACATTTTTATAATCCTTCAGAGTCTTATCAACTTTTAAAAGAGCCTCTTCCCACTTTTTTTGAGCTTCCAATCTTTCTTGGCGATTCTGCTCGGGAACGGTGTCCGAAGCCGGAGTCTCCTGAAATTTCGAAGTGCAAGCGGAAAGAGTCAGCGTGGCGACAAAAAGAAGCTTGAAAGAATTCAATTTGAAAAGGGGAGAAGTCATTATTTATTCCAATCTTCTTTTTGAAGCTATTTGAATTAAGTAGGATTAATAGTCCGTTTTGTAAGTTCCCTTGGTGCGGACTTTTTGTAATGAAGTTTTGCAGTTCAAACGGATGTTGCCGTTGACAACAGAAGTTTTGAGCGCCAGCGAAGTCGTGAAATTCGAAGTGTTCACAAGATAGTCAAACCAAGGAACTTCCATTTTATAAGAACCTTGACCACCAGAAACGCTTCCTTCCAACTCAACAGAAGCTCCCGTTGTTTTCGTCTCTTGGACATATTCATAGTCAACTGGTTTCCAGCTCTTCACGACGTAACCAATTTCAAGATTGGTGGTTGGTTTCACTTCACTTTTAGGATCAATGAAGGACTCAACGAAGATTGAAAATTTGTCGACATAGCCACGGCATTCGACAACAATTCTTTCAGTTTCGTTTTGAAAATTCTGTTCATAAGCATTTGCAGACAAAGGCGAAAAAGCCCCCAGAACCAAAAGGTTCAAAATCATTTTTTTCACATTTCCTCCTTATAGGAAGGAGGAGTCATACCAATTTATTGGGCTCAATCACACTGTTAGGATTGTGACGGGTAATTAGTTCATAGACTTTGCGAACGCTCCCGAACAATTCCGGAACTCAAATTCTCGACAAGCTCTCCACAGTCATAGGAACGTAATCTCATCCAAAAAGCGAAAACCAAAGCGTGGGAGAGAATCGCATGAAAAAAAGTATTTTCAGTTTAATGATCATCAGCCAGCTCTGTGCCTGTCAGATGGCTTACGTGCCACAGGCCAGGGACGTAAAGAAAAAGCCGCGAAACAGTGGAATCATCGGCATTCCTGTCACCCAGAGGGCCGAGGATCGGCAGAAGGCAGAAGAGCTCATGAAGACGAACTGTGCACCCCAGGCCTTTTCGGTGGTGGATGAGGGAGAAATCGTCGTCGGGCAAGAGACGAAATCCTCGGCCAATGAAATCAACCGCGATGACACTCGTCGGAACGAGGGAACCTTGATGGGAATGAGTCTGATCTCTGGTTCTGACAGTGGCAAAGAAACTTCGCAGTCCTCTGTCACGACTCAGTTGAAGGAATGGCAAATTTCTTACAACTGCGCTTCTGAAAAACAAAATCAAGCAAAAAAAACCCAATAGGAGAACAATATGAAATTGAAAAGATCACTGATCCTGTCATTTTTTTTTCTGGCCGCTTGTGGTAAATCCGCCGAATCTGAAACCGTCCCTCCCTCTGGACAGGATAAGCAGACTACGGAAATGGGTCCCTATACCGTGGCCTTTGCCGGCCCTGAGGAAACCTATGAACACACCATGAAAGGAGTGCCCGTTACGGATGAAGGCAAAGTCGAATACTTCATCACGACTAATGAAAAATCAAAAATCACTCTGGTCAAAACAGAGCTGAAAGTCACAGGTTGTTCTGCTTCTCAGGTGACTCATCACACTTTCTGGGTTCCCGACGCTGAAAAGCCGACCCAGGGTCAGCTGGTGTTGGCGGGTCTTCAATTTGAGCCGCAGCCTTCGGTGAAGGGAATTTTTCTGCATGTGATAAAGGGTCTGAATGGTTGTTCAGAGGTCGAGCTTTCGACTTCTTTGAAGCGCAGTAAACTCACTCAGCCAAATCCAACTTTTCCAGTCGGCCAAAATTGTGCAGGCCAACCTGCCAGTGACGGCTGCAAAGTTCAAGTTTACTGCCGGGAGCAGGATCCATTATCTAATTATGTCGAGGTGGAAGTCTGGAAGCAGTCTTGGGGTCTGCAAATTCGGAAGTACATGCATCGATCTGATGGAACCCAAAGTTTGATGCTCAGTGAAACAGGAACCCTATCTGACGCGCCATCAACAACCACATACTGGGGATCGTCGTCGACCTTGAAATTTGGCAAGACATCAGGTGAAGGCACTTTCAGCGAAAGCGTCAATGGTCAGACTTTCAAAACAGACTTGGATTGTGCTTGGCTCTAAGTTCTAAAGGTCGCTATCTCTGAAAAAAAGCTTCAATTCAAAATGTCCATTTTGATCTTGAAGAATCAGTTCATAGACCTGGCCATCGCCAAAGCTCTTTAAGAGATAACCTTTGGCGGTGGTAGAGAGAATTCTGTAAGGGGAGTTGAGCTCTCGGCTCAATTCCCGATGCAAGTTCTGGTTGGCAGATCGGGCGACAAGGAAATCGCCTTCTTCGCTTCGCAAATAGGCAACGTCCAGTTGAGAATGCAAAATTCCGTTTGAAAGAAGGCGAACGTTGACCTTCTGAGAATTTGAATTTGTCTTGGGCGCTTCCCTGAGTGTCCAGAGAAGAACTTGAAAGACTTCCATATCTTCTTTTGGAGTCTTATCATCCACATACAGAGATTCGTGGCTGATCATCAAAGAGCGTTGAGGGCCGAATTGAGGAAATGTCGATCGATTGACAAACTCAATGGATTCGAGATTGGAAAAGTTCTTTTTCAGTTTCGAAATTTCCTCTTTACCAGTCGAAGGATCTAAAAAGCATTCGCCGGAGTTCTCAGAGCAAAATTTCAACCACAGGGAAAGAGCTTCAAACTGCTGCAGGACTTTCAGCTCAGCTTCTCCACCTCCATTGCCAACGACCCGTATGCAAATGGCCGATGTCGAGAACAAGAAAAAAATCAAAAATGGGATTGCTCTTTTCATTTTAGGATCCTTTTTGATGAAGCATATTGAAAAACTGGAGGCTGAAGCAATAAAGATGCTCTTTGGGCCGCTGCGATTTTTCCGCCAGATAAGGATCAAAAATACGATTTGGCAAATGCTCTAAGGTTTCTTTGATTCGCTGAACTTGATCTGTGCTTAAGCCCACCAGGGCTGAAGTGAAAAACCTTGTCTCCATGGGTTGCTTTTCCAATGCTAAGAGTGCCTGGGTCAACATGTCTCGATGAAATTTTCGAATGGCTTCAGAAGCTTTGGAATTGCCAACCATAGTCGATGACGAAACGGCCCATTGCCCACTGACTTCGTCTTTTTTAAGCAAACCCTGCGATTCGAGTCTTAGAAAGACGGCCTTCAGCTCAGGCACCGAACAGCCCAGGGCCTTTGCAGTCTTTTGGATTTGCGAATATTGACTTGAATTCATCTCGATCAGCTCTAGAACAGCCAGGTGCTGCCATTCAGAAATGGTTTTAAATTGTTCAAGTGTCAGCGAATTTTTCTCAGATTCAATACGAGAACGAATCCGGATCAAATTCATCGACTTGATCTCTTGCTTTTTGGAAAACTGAAATGAGATCAGATCCTGCCAGTGGTGGATTTGCTCTTGGGTCAGCCCCAAGATTTTAGAAATTTGCTGAACTCGGCCGGGGCTCAAGCCCATGCGCCCTTTTAAAAAATCCGTCAAAGTCGAGGGCGCAAGCTTGAGATCCCGGGCCATTGCTCTTTGCGAGTAAAAAGGTCGGCGATGGGCCCGCCTGCGCATTTCCCGAAGGATGTAGTCACGATGATCTTCAACAAACTGGACATTCATGGGCCGAAGCTTTAGCTGAGTGATCCGAGAGAGCCAAGACTTTTCCTGTTCGGTCAAAAAAATAAAATGACCGAACACTTCCGAACACGAAATTTTTACTTTGCAAAATGAATGGCTGAGCAGCTCGAAGCTCGGTACTGTTTGCGTCTTGCTTCTTTTGCCCTGCGATCCCACTCTTGTTGAGTTTTCGAGAAAATGCGGGCGACTGGTTCTCCAGTGTAACCCAGCTTGATATTTTCTCCGTTTTTCAAATGTGCCCAAACATTAGTAACTCCGCGCAAACCCGTATCTTCGAGATAGCGAATGTCATTTGCTGTTGTGGCCCCCTCGATTTTTTGAACTCCCCAGCCCTTTCCGGCCAGCGGGATTTTGAGTTGACTTCTATCTTTGTAGACACGGAATTTTTCCAGTTGCTTTCGGTCCAGGAAGAGCTTGTAACCAATTGTCTGATGGTACTTGGGGTATCTCTCGCCGCGATCCTGGGAAAGGGTCACCTCAACAGGCGCCCGAATTTCCAAAGTCAGTCCTTCCGCCAGATCGAAATCAAAGGGGAGAGTCAAAGAAACAGTATGATCACTGGTTCCCATCCAAAGATCAAATTCATCAACTCTTTTGAGTTGCTGGGATGAAAACTTTTTTCCAGCCAGGATCTGCTCGTCAACGACTATGTTTTGCACTTTCCTGGGGCGGATGGAGTGCTCTTGATAATCGGCAGAGTTCAGGTTTGTTTGGATGAGGATCTCAGTTACGGTGAGATTTTGAATGTGAGGAATTCGAAACTGCAATCGAAGTCCCGTTTCTTTATTATTCAAAGCGGAAGCTCGGAATGAAAAGCTGTTGCTACTTTCATCTCGGGCCAGGACACTGATGGTTCCTTTCTCCAAGAGCTGAGCAGTTAAGGCTCTTTTTTCAATTGAATCTTCAAGTAGATTCAACGTGACAAAAGCTTCTGGCGCTTTGGGAATGATCTGGGCAATTTGAAAACTGAGGTCGGTTCTGATATTTCGGAAATTGAAAGACCGGGACACACTTTCTTTCCGGCCGCCAAGGCCAGAAATCTGCCGAACATATTGGGTGGGCTTGGCAATTGGAATCGTGGATTCTCCGTAGGGACCAAAGACGCGTTCCGTGTAAGCCACACGAACTGTGATTTCGCCGGATCGACTGACGGACACTTCTTGCACTTCGGTTCTGGGGTTATAGATCAATCCTGAATCCGCCAACTGAGCAAGGCTTAAGCTGACCGCTTTTGAAAAAACCTGATGCTCTTTGGCCCTTAAGCGATTTCTAAAGGAAGCGTCTTCTTGAAAATAATCATCATGGATCTGCCATGCCAGGTAACGGTCACTCCAATCGGACTCTCGTGAGGCGGCAACATATTGCTGGTAAATTTCCACTGAGCGTTTAGGCTCATCCATTTCGAGAATGGAATACTGGCTCTTGACTGTTGGCTCGGATTTATTTTCAATGTCGACAGAAAATGTTCTGGATTTAAGATACTCGATCAACCGGCTGTCGAATTGATCTTTTTCTTTCAGTGTGACTGGTGAGCGAGGGGAGTCCTTTCGGTGAGGCTGGTCTTTCACTTCTGTGATCAAGTGATTGAATTCATGCAGCATCAGCTGGGTTGCTTGAAAAATGCTAAAGTCCTTCATTTCTCCCAGCCGGTCCGCGTGGATCAGAATTTCGTCGCCAGTATTGATAGCTAAGCGATTCAAATCAATATTGTGCACTTTAAACTCTGAATCCGAAACATAGCGAATTGGGAAGGCTGACAAACGATTCCGGTTGATGAGCAGGGTGTATCCGAGTTTGTAATCGGTCTGGACACTACTCTGGCTCAAGGGCTGTTTCTCGAGAGAATTGACATACCCATAAATCATATTGGGCAGCTTCTGAACGACAAACTCGATCATCGACTGTCTCATTTGGAGACGCTTTTCGGCACCAGGCTCAGCTTGGCCAACGGCTGTCAAAACCGTGACCATAGCTAACAGGCGAAGACCAATAAAAAGGAACTTGGGAAGTGCTTTCATCTCTTAGAGAGATAAATGCAAAGGCAGGGCAATGACAGGTCATCATTTGCCCCTCGCTATCAAGAAGCTTTGATCCAAGAATAAACGCCAGATTTGCTCTTGCTGCATTTTTTTCCTGAGCGGACTTTACCCAGCTCGGCGCTGTTGCAAGTCACCCAAGTCCGGCTGGAGCAGAGGAGCAGCGTTGAGCCTTCTCCATCTTCGAAGCAGCTTCCGTTGGCACTGGCGCAGTCATTCGACTGAGGGCAGATGCCAAAGTAAGCCGGAATGTTGGAGCGATAAGTGCGAACTTGATAGCCGCTGCGATTTCGAGTGTCTTCAATCAAGCCGTAGACTCCGGCAGGCATGACGTTGGTTTTATTGTAGTTGCCGTTTCTTTCGCGCAAAATGCTGAGCTTGGCGCCGCCATCACGATAGATGTTTTTTACTTCTTTCGTGTTGTAGGAGCGGCTCTCGCCGGCCGGCTTGGTGCATTCCCTCATCTTTTTTGAGCTTTCATTTTTTTCACAGTGCCAGATCTCAATCGCCGCTGGGTCGTACTTTTCAAACACATTGTGTTTGATCAAATTGTCGTTGCTATAATCGCGGAGCTTGATGGTGGTGCCAGATTTGGCATTGGAAAAGTAATTTCCTTCAAACAAATTGTTCGACGAGTAATGGGCCACGTAAAAAGCGTGTTGGAGCTCGTCCTCATCATTATTGATATCAATAAAGTCATTGCCCAAAAATTTCGAATTTTTTGTGTTCACAAGTCGAATAACAGCGAGCCCCTGACGTTTTGTTTTTTTCTGATCGCCATCGTCGTCCGTCGTTATTTTGTAAACGTCGGCATACAGATCGCCGATAGAGCGAAAGCTGACATTTCGAACCACATTGTTGGTGATGCCTTCACTGATTTTATCGCGGCTAGGACCGGCAAAGGAAATTCCTTCCAGGTAATAGCGGACATGCAAATTAGCGACTTCAATATTGGTTCGACCGGCCCAAGTTGTTGAAAAATACAAAAAGTTGCTGAGATCCCCTCTTTTTTCACGAGGATCCTTGCGGCCATCAAAGAGAGGCTTTACTTTTGGAGAAGCCCCTAAAATTCGAAGACTTCCAGTTCGAGGAATGGCCGACCAATTCTGGCTCTGCCCGTAATAAGTCCCAGAAGCAATGAGCACTTGTAAATGCACTCGCGAAGAGTGTTTTTTAATAAGAGCAGCCGCAACTTCATGGGCTCGCATCAAAGTCTTGATGGGCCTTCCAGCGGTCGTGCCCGAATTCTTGTCATTTCCCTTGGTGCTGACAAAGATCACCTTCGTGGGGATTGTCGGAGTGGCATTCTGAAATGCAAACACAAGAAGCCCTACCACTGACAGAGAGGCCAAAATTGATTTCCACTGAAGACGCTTCATAAAAAATCCCCCGGGATTTGGTTTCGATAAACTTCAGATATTGCAAAGTCAGTGCAAAGATGGGGTGAGCTAAGAACGATTCCAGCGTCAAAGACTTGAGCAGCCGTAAAGGCTTCACTTCACAGTCTCAAACTGAGACGGATATGGAATTACTCAATTCCCAGGGCGTTTTTGATTTTCGTATAAACAGTTCCAATGGCGTACTAAATCACTCCAACTCAGTGATCAATATTTTCATCGATGTTTTGCACTTTGCCGCTGGCGTCTTTGACAGTGATCTTGGTGTCCCAATTCATCTTTAAATTCGCACGAATTTCTCGGTCATAAGCAGGGTCATCGGGAAAAAGAAATTGGTCCGAACCATTTTTGTAATTGGCAGTGTTAGAAATTTGTTGGCGAATTTGATCATAAGATTTTTGATCCAAAAAGCCGTCCATCATTTTTTTCATTCCATTGTTTTCGCTCACAGAAAAAGTATAGACGGATCCGGCACTGGGATAGGGAATGAAATTTTCAGAATGAACAGCGCCAATTTCAGAAATCACTTTGCGAGTGGATGAACAACTGGAATTGAAATAAGCAATCGGCTGATCATTTTTTCTAGCGCGAATCCAAGCACCGAAGTCTTGATTGGAAATCAATTGTGAGCTTTTCGAATTTTGCGATGGACCGAGCAAGTAAATAATTTCTTCTTTTCCATCCGGAAGTTTTTTTCGTCCCTCTAATAATGTGGCCTTATCTGAAGCCCTGAAGAGATTGTTTTCATCTCCATCCGAATGAGCTTCTTTAATCAGGTAATCCACTTGGCCTGATTCGATTTTAGGTTTCATAAATTCAAGGGTTGAAACTTCTTTAGGATCCGAAAACTCATATTCTCGTTCTTGGTAATAAGAGACATAGGTATCAGCAAGACCGGCATGACGGCTGAGATTTTCTCCGATCACCATCATTCCAGTTAATTTCTGATCGCCCATGAACTTTTGATAAGGGGGAGCCGTGTCTTTCGCCACGATATCTGAAAGTTTCTGCAGAGCTTTTGATTCGATCTCTGCCGAATGCTTTCCTGAAGCTGTCTCCCAGGAGATCGAATTTTTCTCAACCTTGCCGATGGGTGCAGAATTTGGAAGGTCGATCGCAGGGAGTCTTGCAAAATGAAATCCATAGCGGAGAGGGTCCTGAACAATGTCAACGGAAGGATCCCTTCCATCAACGCCCTTAATATGACTTGATGAAAGAATGACTGGATTTTGTTCCCCATTATTAATTGCAAGCGCAAGGTCCGATGCTGTCTTTGCATCTTTCCCAAAAAGCGACATGGCATATTTTTTTGAAAAATAGTGGAGTTTGCTTTGAAAGGTGCCTGCCAAGGCGGGATCCGACACGGCCCTTTGTGACAGGCTTTCAGTGATATTCTCAATCATCGCATTTTTTTCAGATTCAGGGAGCTGATCCAAATCCCTCCGGAAGAAAGATAGAAATTCAAAATTCTCTCGCAAACCAGGCTGTGGGGAGGACTTTGCTCTGGACATCAGCGTGGTAAAAGTTGCCTTTCGAAAGCCTTCTGTTTCTGGGTCTTCACATCGAGATTCATCAGAGGCCACAGCAGGTTTTTTCAAGCGTTCCGAGAGCTTGAATTTTTTGCTGAGAATCAAAGCCAAATCAGGATGAGTTCCTGCTATGGTTTGAAGAGCGTTTTCAATTTGCGGCTGATTTTTTTCCATGAGAGATGATTGTAGAATGCCGGCAAGAACACTGAGATATCGAGAATCAAAACCGCCTTTTTTCTGAAAGCGCTTCAAATAAAGTAAGCCTTGCTTTTCAGAGAGATTTCCCTTGTTTAGAACTGGAGTCAAGGGGTCCCAAGCGCTTGCTGTAAAGGGGCCTTGGCAATAGGTCTTCAGAACAATATCCCTATTTTTCTCAAAATCGTTCAATTTCAAACTCGAGTCGAAGTCGGTTCCCTTGGTCAGGCAGTTGCAATCATCCGAAATCACCTGCACATCATTCCAACAAGTATTTTTCAATTCGGCAGGGGTCGAATCGAAGGATTTGAAGAATCGGTCAAAATTATCGCTCATTTCAATTATTTCATTTCCAAGCGACACCTCTGTTCCCTGAACAAGGTCATAAACACTGTTTGAATAACTATTTCCCCGTCTCTTGCCTAGTTGCAATCTTCTTCCGTCGGCGGATTCTTCAATCATAGAAACTGAATCCGCGACATTGATGGTTTTCTTTGTTTTTGGGTTGATGATCAACGAGTTTCCACCTGGAGATTCAGCAGCTAACCAAATGCCTTTCTGAGATGACCTCAAATAGGAACCTTCAGAAATGGGGAGTGGGTGTTCTCCGTTTCCTTTTAATAGATTTTGCATTTCACTTTCATAGAAATATTTATGTTTTATTGGACGAGAACTGATATCGGCCTCGACAATCAAACCATTTCGAACAAAAATAACCTTTTTGGTTTCTGCAATTTTGACCATGCCCTCGGGCTTATAGATCTCGGTCTTCACATTGAACTTATCAATATTATTCCAGTCAAAAGTCAAATTGGCTGGCTGGCCTGGTTTTGCTTCCATTTTGGTAACAACTAAGTTTCCATTTGAAAGAATTCCGCTGACTCGTCCGTTTTTGATTTCAGGAATTTTTTCCCATTTTGAAATTTTTCGAACATAGGATTCCCGAACAGCGACAGTGGTCGCATTGACAGGCCCCATGACTTGGAGAAGGTTTGGAGAAGGCAAATCGATAAAGGAACCTTCGGGAGCCTGTATCTCTAGAACTTCGCTTAGGTTATCAAGAGGTCGAATTTTTAGGACATTTGAGGTTCCCGAATAGGCATAGGCACCCACAGTGTTGTAAGATTCTTGGTTCGTAATGGCAAAGTTTCCAGTTTGTGGATTGATAAGAGCAGATGTTGTGTCACCTCTAAGATGAACTACATCATTGCGACCTGAAGTTGAATATCCGTATCCACTGGACGAAAAAAGTTTTTCCTCTTTCTTGGTCTTGATGTTAAAAAGAAACTTGTCTTGTCCTCGAAAAAAAATCAAATGATCCTTAATTGTTAGATTGATGAAATCTT
>JBGGMM010000009.1:0-9494 GCA_041288045.1 Pseudobdellovibrionaceae bacterium
TCTTAGAAAATGCTGAGCGAGTGATCTTTTTGAGATTCTGATCAATAAATGAATGTGATCTCCACAGATGGCCTTTTGCTCGATCTTCACGAAAAACTTTTTCGAGTAGCGCTTGAGCACTTTCTCACAGATGGAAAAAGCGAGAGGTGACCGAAACCCCCGGCGCATTCCCAAACGATCGGCTTTCAGCACTAGATGAATAGGATCTCTCGAAGATAAAGACCTGGCACCACGGCCTAAGCGTTTATTCCGTAAGATCCCGCCATGTGTGTAGCGGAATTTCCAGTGAACTTTTCCGAATTCAAATCCTAATTGGTGACCCATACCCCCACGAACCTCCATGACAAGCAGAAAGTGCAAGGTGGGGACTGTGCTTAAGAGTGAATAAGCGGCATCAGGAGCCGAGAGGTGTCCGCTTTTTAAATTGGAAATGACTCGGCCGAGATACTACTCGTCTAAGATATAAAGCGCGGGGTCTCGGGGCACGCCGTTCACGCGGACTTCATAGTGGAGGTGCGGGCCTGTGGAGCGGCCGGTGTTGCCGACGGATGCGATGACGTCCCAGCGTGAGACCTTCTGGCCGACTTGAACATAGATTTGAGCATTGTGACCAAAGCGCGTGGTGACACCGTAGCCGTGATCGATTGTGATCATTTTTCCGTAACCCTCGTCATAGCCAGCATAAGTCACGATTCCGTCTGCTGGAGCGTAAACCGGAGAGCCAGGTGCGGCCGCCACATCCAGACCCGTGTGAAGAGCCGGCCGCCCAGTGAAGGGAGAAACCCGGTAGCCGAATTTGGAAGTGAACCAGCCTTTAGCAGGACGAATGTTCGGAGTTGAATTTAGCAGCGACTGCCTTTCGCTGAGAGATTCCCACAGATCCAGAACGCTTTGCTCTCGAAGCTGAGATTCCTTGATGGTGCGATCGATGCGAATCGCCAAAGAGGCGTAATCTCGACGCTCTTCAACAGCCAGCTCGCCCTTTTTTTCATCCAATGGTTTTTTGGTGGCAAATTCGGCGTCTTCCTTTTCCAATTCGGAAACATCGGCCCGCTGATCCATGGGCTGATTGAAATCTTCCACTGGCTGATTGGGCGGAGGCTGTGCTCCCATCGCCAATTTCAAAGAGCGATCTTCACCCTCGACATTGGTGATGAGCTTCAATTTTGTAGTGAAAGTTTTCACTCTTTCCAGACTGGTTTCCAGAGCTTGCAGTTTGCCTTCAACCACTTGAAATTGCTTCGTCAATTGGGCATTCTCTGCCAGCAGCCTTTTGTTTTCGGCAGTTTGAGCCAGCAGCCCCACGTAATCGACAAATGCCGCAACCATTGCTAAAACCAAAATACCACTGACCAGCGCCAGGGATTTCACCCAGCTTGCCGGAATCACCAGTTTGCGTGTTTGACCAGCATCGTTGGTGACGATGAAGAGAGTGACTTTTTTCTTTTCAATCAGATTCTTTTCCACTTTTGTCAGTCTAGAAGATGGGTCCTGGAAGGATCAAAGACAAAATATCATTTCAGAATTTTAGACACATCTGGTCCTGCTCGGTTCCTTAGGCATCCACTTGCAAATACAAGACGGTGACATTGTCATCGCCTCCATTTTGCAGAGCTCGATCGACGCAGACATCAGCCACTTTTTCAGGCTTGGTCCGCTTGAGAATTTCTGCCGCCGTCGCATCCGGGACCAGTCCTGAAAATCCATCTGAGCAGAGCAAAAAGCAGTCTCCAGGAACAATGGCACGCTCCAGAACATCCACTTCAACGTCCCGCTCGTAGCCCACGCTGCGAGTGATGACGTTTTTGTTCATGAAGCTTTTCATTTGGTCTTCGGTGATCACCCCAGCTCGCAACTGTTCGTTCATCAATGAATGATCTTCGGTCAGCTGCCAGAAATTGGGTTTGTTATAAAGGTAAGCCCGAGAGTCGCCCACATTGGCGACAAAGGCCGAGTTCCCTTTTAAGTAACACAGGACCATGGTCGTGCCCATTCCAGTCAGACGCGAGTCCTGAGAGGCGCGGTCATAGATCCGGTTGCTGGCTTCACGGTAAGCTTTCGAAAGAATCTCTCGAGGGTGTGCTGAAGTGTTGTGATGGCGATAGACCACATCCTCGACAACTTTGGTAGCCATTGCCGATGCGACTTCGCCCCCAGAATGCCCGCCCATTCCGTCAGCCACGATGTAGAGACCCAAATTCTTATTGATCAAATAAGAATCTTGATTTGAGTCACGCTTAAGACCCTTATCGGTCCGGCACCACACCTGAATTTGCATTGTTTCAGTTTAGGAATTGAATTCGAGACGGCCAACAAAAAATTCGTCAAGATAGACGGAATCTGGACTTCTTTTCACGAACCGAAACCTACATGTCTGGGGTCAATAGACCGATAGAGTTCTATAGGAATAGAGATGAAGAACTGGAATTTTCGCAAAACCCTGATCGTCTCCTTGCTTTTGCACTTGCTGCTAATGCTGACGACGACCTATTTGCCAGCTCTCTTCAAACCTCAAAAGAGCGAAATCATCGAAATCTCATATCAAGAAGCGCCTCTTCCGCCCGAACCGAAATTGGTGCAGTTTCCTGAAGAGAAAAAGCAGGTCGTCGACCAAGACGAACGTGCTATCAACGATGAAATCGATCCCAAGGCCAAGTTCCTGAGCGCCAACAACCAGGTCGTGAAAAAACAGACAGTGGCTTCTGAATTGGGCGATTTCAAAAATAAAAAAGACAAGGTCTCTGCTCAAGGCGAGGGCGGCAAGCCTCTGACTGCCGAAGATTTAAAACCAAAACTCGACTTTTCGAAGATGGTGGAAAAAAAGCGGCATGAGGAAGAAGTCCTGGAAAAGACCCTGGATGAAAATGCTTTGAAAATGGCTGAAGCGCAAAAGCAACAGCCCGAAAAACAAGCCCCCGCTCTGAAGCCAGGAACCGGTGGAGCCGAAGCCAGTCAAACACAGGATTATTTGAAAGACGTCGACAAAGGAATGGAGACTTTGCTGAGCACTCGAGAGTTTGTGTATTACTCTTTTTATGCTCGCATTCGCCGACAATTGAACCAACATTGGGGCGGAAAAGTCCGCGAGAAAATGATGAAAATTGTGAAAGAGGGTCGAACAATTGCCTCTGCAGATGATAAAATCACGAAGCTGTTGATCACTTTGAACCGCAAGGGACATCTTGTCAAAGTGCAGGTCCTCAGTGATTCCGGAATCCGAGATCTTGATGAGGCCGCCATTGAGGCTTTTAAAGAAGCAGCCCCCTTTCCCAACCCGCCAGATGGTATTGTTGAAACTGATGGAACCATCAAAATCCGCTGGGATTTCATTCTTGAGGCCTGAGTCGGGCCAAAACGCTCTGCATCTCTTTTGCCTGCCTTCCGGATCAGTGCTAGTTTCCTCTTCTTAGAGTTTTTACTTCATGATGATCAAAGGAATCGATATGGCAAAAAACGAATCTAAAGACGCGAAATCTGAGGCTTCTTCTGTCGACCTCAAATCCCTTGAGTCCAACCGTGAGACTTTGAACTCAATTGCTCGACGAGCTCATTACTTGGCGACGCAGATGATTTATCAAGCCAATCATCGCGAAGAAAAAGACAAAGGCGATCCAAAAATCGGCGGTCACGTTTCTGCCAGTGCCAGCGCTTTGCACATTATGGGAGCTTTGCATTTGGTCGTTAAATCTGGATTCGATCATATCGCCAACAAGCCTCACGCTTCTCCGACGGATCATGCCTACAATTATCTTTTGGATCTTTTTCTGAATCCTGATCTTTCCAAATTTTCTTTGGATGATGCAAATACAGCGATGAAGGGACTTCGCAAATATTCCAAAAATGGCGAGCCGGTTTTTCAATCCTATCATTCAGCCTATGATTCTGATCATCACAATTTCTTTCCATCAGGAACTGTGGGAATTCCACCAGTGAACGCCGGATATTTGGCATTGGCCTATCGGTTTGCAGCTGAACATGGTTATGAAGTTCCACCGAATGTTCACTTTTGGGCGCTTTGCGGAGATTCTGAATTTCGCGAAGGTTCCATGTATGAAGCCATGCCGGATTTTGCCGAGCGCGAGTTGGGAAATCTGACTTGGATGGTCGATTACAATCGCCAATCTTTGGATGGGCATCGAATCACCAACAAGCAGATCATGGATGGAACAGACGCAATTCGCATCGAGCGCATGATGAAGGCCAATGGCTGGGACGTCATTCAAGTCCAGCACGGAAGAAAACGTTTAAATCTATTTCAAAAACCTGGCGGAGAACTTTTTAAAAATTTCTTGGAAAACGAACTCGAAGATTACGAATTTCAAGCTCTGCTTCTGGTTGAAGACATGAAAGCTCTGAAAAAAGGAATCGCCAAAGAACATCCAAACATGAAGAAATTTTTGGACTCTGTCGGTGATGAAGAACTCTTCGATGCACTTCGCGATTTGGGTGGACACGATATCGTCGTTTTGGCACAGGCCATGCTTGAAAGCAAAAAAGACAAGCGCAAGCCCACAATGATCATTTGCCATACTTTGAAAGGCTGGGGCCTCAACATGGCCGCCGCTCCTGGCAATCACTCGGCCCTCTTGAATGCCGAAGAAATGGAAGAGCTTCGCCAGAAACAAGGCCTGAAGGGCGACACTTTGTTTGAACGATTTGATCCTAAAACTTCAGAGGGTCAACTCTTGAAAAAGCGCGGAGATCAGCTCTACAGCGACATCAAAGCTCAAAAAGCTCTGAAAACGAAAAATCAGGAATTCTTCCAAAAGAAATTTCTGGAACATGGTGAGCTTCCGCCCTCACTTGAAATCAACACCAAAATGGCCAGCTACCCACATACCCAATGGATGTTGGGCCAACTCACTGCCAAGCTCACTCGCATCGCCAACACTCCTTTGAATGAAAAGGAACTGAAGCAAAATCAGAAACAATTGGCCGCCAATGAATTGGTTTGGAAGACGCCTGCAGAATTGATGGTTTCAATGGCTCCGGATGTTGGAACTTCCACGAACTTGAACCCGGCAATGGATGGAAAAATTTTTGGTGCGCCCGTCGTTCATGATTTCGAGCAAGAACTCGGCGTCAAAGATGCAAAACTCCCCGATTTGGTTCCTGGTGAAGAAATTTCTGACCGCTTCATCCGCTTTGAAATTGCTGAGTGCAATGTCACTTCTTGTGTCGGCTCTTTTGGCAAAATGCGAGACATTCTTGGCATTCCTTTGATGCCCCTGATGACTGTCTACGATTTTTTCATCAAACGCGCCTTGGACCAATACTTTTACAATCTCTATTGGAAGAGCTCTTTTATCCTCGTCGGAACTCCTTCCGGGGTGACACTTTCACCCGAAGGAGCGCAGCACGGATGGAAGTCTGACATTCAAATTCCAAATCAGATCACTTGGGAACCCTTCTACTGCCAAGAGCTGGATTGGATTTTGTGTGAAAGCATTCGCCGTCATATCACCCACGACAACGAAGGCCGAAGTGGCGTTCTCATTCGCGGGGTCACTCGCGGAATAGAGCAAAAGGACATGATGATGCATTTACGCCGACAGGCTCGGTTTAAATCAGATCGAAGCGCTCTTCTTTGTCGCAATGAATACCCACTTGAGGGCGCAGTCGATGAATCTCAGGTTTCTCCTCAGGATGAAGCAAACATTCTTGGGCAGATTCGCCACGAAGTTTTGCAAGGTGCTTATTACCTGATCGATTATCGAGGATATGCTGGTTATGAGCCTGGTGATAATGTTGTGAATATTTTCTCTATGGGCTCACCAACAACGGAAGCAATCAAGGCCTCGGAAGCACTTTTAGCCCGTGGCATTTATGCCAACGTGATTGTTGTGACTTCGCCAGATCTTTTATGTGGAATTCAAGGTCATGAGTCTGACTATGCCTATTTGCGTGAAGGACTTGGAGTGAATGGAAATTTGCATATTCACCCCACTGAGCACATCAATGGTCACGAGTTCGTGACAGTGGCAGGGCGCCGAGTTCCTGTTGTCTCCGTTCACGACGGCGAAGCAGGCCTATTAGATAATATTGGTTCCATCATTGGTACTCGCCATGAGTCCTTGGCCGTTCGCCATCATTCCAAATGCGGTCGTCCCAACGAAATCTACGCCTATCACGGAATCGATTGGGAATCTGTTACGGAAGCCTGTGGCAAAGTCTTGGCCGAAACGGCTTTGGAAGAGGTCAAAGTCAGCCAGACTGTTTTGGGCGAAGCTCAGCTCACTCAAACAGCTCCAGCCAAGTGGACTGACCTTTGGCCTACCCGACACTAAAACAAGCCCAGCGAGAGATTCGCTCTCTCGCTGATTCCAAGAAAACAGTTTTTTTTCAAAAGTTTTTCCGAACCGCTCCTGGCGAATACGCTGAGGGCGATCTTTTTCTCGGTCTGTCAGTTCCACAAGTTCGCTCAGTCGCTTTAAAGTTCCGTGAACTTCCCATTCCAGCTGCTTTTCAACTTTTGCACTCCAAATGGCACGAAGAACGTCTATTGGCTTTGATTATTTTGGTTGAGCGATATCGAAAGTGCGATGAAAAAATCAAGAAACAAATAGCCTCTCTTTATCTGAAGAACAGGAAATTTGTAAATAATTGGGATCTTGTCGATGCTTCGGCTCCTCAGATTCTGGGGGCTTCGCTTGAAAAAAGCAGCCGCGCTTTGTTGTTTCGACTGGCCAATTCCAAATCACTCTGGGACCGAAGAATAGCTATTGTCAGCACTTTCCATTTCATTCGGAAAAATGACCTTAAAGACACTTTCAAACTATCTCAAATACTCTTGAAAGACCAGGAGGACCTGATTCACAAGGCCTGTGGTTGGATGCTCAGAGAGGCAGGGAAAAAGGATTTAGGGATGCTTCGTCGTTTTTTGGATCAACATGCGCATCATATGCCGCGAACCATGCTTCGGTATTCAATTGAAAAATTAGGAACCAAAGAGAGGCTTTATTACATGCGCCGAAAGAAAAATTGAAAGAGTTGAAAAGCTCGGAACCTCCAAGCGGAGGGGAGAGGGAATTCACACTTGAAAGCCCGGCTCTTCACTCATTCAGGTCCGCAATTTAACCGAAACTGCGGTTTAACAAAAGTGTTAGAAATTTTGACAGCCGAGAATTACAAATCTAATCTCAGGCATTATGAATGCAGGCGAATGGCAAAAATCCCAGCAAAAAAAATTTAAAGAAACGATCTTGCTAGTGCCCTTTTTCGGAGCTGAAAAGAAAAATCTTCAGCGTCATGTTGAGTTTCTGAACGAGCTCGGATTTGACTGCGTCCTTTTTAATCTCAAAGATGAATGGAAAAGTTTAGCTTCGACTTTTTTATCCTCTGAAGCTCTTTTTGGACTGAAACATGTTTGGGCTGATCAGATTGAGGCCCTCTTAAATGAGATTCCAGGACAGAAAATCATCTTTTCATTTTCCAATCCAACAGCGAGTGCATTGGAAGCGATTGCCAGAAGAAGAGCGACTGATATCCAAGGACTCATCTGTGATGGGGGCCCCTCAGCGCAGCTTTGGCACTCGATGGTGAATTATTTCACTCATGAAATTTCTTTGCCATTTTACCCGGTGAAAGCTTTCGCAGCCGCTGCCACGACTTTGTTGTGGCACCCAAAGTTTAACGACGTGATTCATGAGGACTTGAAAAAGTTCCCATCTGGCTTTCGAATTCTCTCAATTCGCGGATGGAAAGATCCCCTGATCACACCGAAAATGATTGATCTGGTGTTCGATCCGCATTCACAGCTGGATTGGCAGAAATTGAGTCTTCCAGAAGGAAAGCATCTCAATGGTCTCAAAGATTTTCCAGACCAGTACAAACCCTCAGTTGAAAGATTTCTCAAAGAAATCGCAACACCTTTAAAATAATTTAATCGCAGCAAAAAGCCCTTCGTCAGTTGGAATAATTGCGCCGAAATATTTTTCAGGATTGGCCAGCCGCTGATTGAATTCTTTCATCACTTCGATTTGTTTTTTTGAAAAAGTCGCCGTGTTCCCTGTAAAAACTCCGCCACTGAGAAAAACATTATCGGCGAGAATCAATGCGCCCTTCTTCAGATTTTTTTCAGCCCAATCCAGATAGTCACTATATGCCGATTTAGGACCATCGATAAAAATTCCGTCAAAAGGACCTTGAGATTCGATCGATTTCAAAGTTTCTCTGGCATCACCTTCGATCAAATAGACTTTTTGCTCAGAATTGGAAGCTTGATGCTGGTGAAAAATGTCCTTTGCCAGTTTGGCGTGGTCCAGATCTTTTTCAAATGTCCAAAGCTCCCCACCTTTTCCTAGTGCGTGTAAAATCCAAAGTGCCGATGTCCCAGAAAGAGTTCCGATCTCGACAAATTTCTTGCACTGGTGGGCTCGAATCAGAGTCGCCATCAATCGAGCTTCAGCTGGACCCAGACTGATCCCGGCTTTACCTAAATCTTGAGCGTACTCTCTGGATCGACGAAAGAGGTCTGAAGGTTCACCCGGAAAAAGAATTTGAAGGTAAGAATCAAGCGGTCGTTTTTCGCTGGTGAGATCACGCATACTATCTCCTTGAACGGAACTCAGGTTACCTTTAAATTGAAATGAGACAAAGGGATTTGTCAGTCAGGGATCCAATGCTTGAAGTCAAAAATTTAAAGACTGAATTTCGAATGAGCGAAGGAAGTCTCTTGGCAGTGGATGATGTCAGTTTCTCTCTTCAGCCAGGTTCCACGCTTGGGATCGTCGGTGAATCCGGCTGTGGAAAATCGATCACTTCTCTTTCGCTCCTCAGGCTCGTTCCATCACCAGGTCAAATCGTTGGTGGAGAAATTTTTTTTCAAGGGCAAAATCTGCTTGAGCTCTCAGAAAAAGATTATAGAAAAATCCGCGGCCGTGAAATTGCCATGATTTTTCAGGAGCCGATGTCATCAATGAATCCTGTTTTCACTTTGGGTGAACAAATCGAAGAGACCATAAGATCTCATTTTCCCGATCTGAGCGACAAAGAAATTAAAGACAAATCCAAACATATGCTGGAGCTTGTGCATTTTCCATCGCCTGACCAAAGCTACAATGAATTTCCACACCAGTTTTCAGGCGGAATGAAACAAAGAGCTATGATTGCCATGGCACTGAGCTGCAATCCCAAAATTTTGATTGCTGACGAACCCACCACAGCTCTGGATGTCACGATCCAGGCGCAAATTCTGCAACTGTTAAAAAGACTTCAGAAGGAAACCAAAATCTCTCTGATTTTAATTACACACGATTTAGATGTGGTCTTTGAAATGTGCACGGATGTCCTTGTCATGTACGCAGGAAAAATCATCGAATCAGGTCCAGTTGCTGATATTTTCCAGTCTCCACGACATCCCTACACTCGCGGACTTCTGGATTCGAGATCTTTTCTTCGAGCCATACCTGGCAGCGTCCCCTCGGCACAGGATTGGAAAAAAGAAGCCTGCCGTTTCGCTGATCGCTGCGAAAGAAAAAAGGATCTTTGTCTTG
>JBGGMM010000010.1:0-4631 GCA_041288045.1 Pseudobdellovibrionaceae bacterium
TCTTAGAAAATGCTGAGCGAGTGATCTTTTTGAGATTCTGATCAATAAATGAATGTGATCTCCACAGATGGCCTTTTGCTCGATCTTCACGAAAAACTTTTTCGAGTAGCGCTTGAGCACTTTCTCACAGATGGAAAAAGCAAGTGGTGAACGAAACCCCCGGCGCATCCCAAGGCGATCAGCTTTCAGCACCAAATGCATGGGATCTCTCGAAGATAAAGACCTGGCACCACGGCCTAAGCGTTTATTCCGTAAGATCCCGCCGTGTGTGTAGCGGAATTTCCAGTGAACTTTTCCAAATTCAAATCCTAGTTGGTGACCCATACCCCAGCAAGCCTCCATGACAAGCAGGAAGTGCAAGCTCAGGGCAGGGTTCAAGAACAATCAGTGAGAGGAGAGAGCAAGGAGTGTCCGAATGTCGAAGCCAAAGGAAAGGCAGCAGCAGTCACAAAAAACAATCCCGACTGATGAGTCGGGATTGTTGAAAAATTCCATTTAAAGAAACGAACGGAAAGAGAGTTATTCGCTTTCTGTTGGTGGCTCAGCTTCCTCTGCGCCTGCGCATGTGACAGGGGCCGATGGATCTGGAGCCGCAAAAGTTCCGTCAGCAGCTGAGTAAGGCACGCGCACGGCAACCAGCTTAGCAAGTCCACCACCATATGAATTCAGGATGGAAGCGCTGTTTTGATTTGAATCTCCTGTGCGATAGCTGTTGTAAGTGATGCTCGGATTGGAGAATCGGCGAATTCTTGGATAGCTTCCGTAGGCCATGACCGTACGGAATCTTCCACCAGAATTCACATAACCATCGCTATGGTTCAAGCCGACGTTATGACCCAATTCGTGAGTGAAAGAGTAACTTCCGAACGAGCTGTATTTGACCACTGTGAAAGCTGAAGAGTAACCAGCTTTGATGTAGCCAATGCCAGCCGTTCCGTTGCCAGAGTAAACACCGATCAAAGTCACTTGATCCGCACCGACTCGAGTCCGCTCGGCGTGGACAGAGTCCCAGCGGCCATCGGATTTTCCTCGCAAAGAAGACAAATCACTGGAGAAATTGTTCGTGTCGTTTTGGGTCATCTCTTTTGTGCCCACAAGACGAACTTGCAAATTCACTCCGCTGTTTTGAAATGCTTTATTCGTGTCCGCAATCCCCAATTGGATTTTTGCTTTCATCGCTGATGTTCCACCCACTTTCGAGCGAGCTCGTGGAGTGTAGGCAACCAGCATATCGATTGTTGAAGTGGCAGTAGCGTGATTTTCTCCGCCTCCGTCATCTTCGCCGATCATGGGTTGATCGTTTTCAACAACAGGAGCTTGAACGGCGTCACAGTTTTCGTCTTCAGAGTCGGTCTCATAAATGGCGTGAATATCCTCCCCTTGATATTCAATTTTGTAATGAGTCCCTTCATCTGGACGAATTTCAGCGACAAGCACGTTGTCGTTGATGACAAGAGAAACATCGCTGTTCTCTTGACCTTCAATATGGCCAACCATGACCACATTGGTGTCAGAGATCTTTTGGATCCCTTCGACTTTGATTTTTAGGGATTTGTCATTGAACAAATCCAAAGGTAAGCCATCGGCAGGTGGACGTTGAATGGCTTGTTTCAGGGCTTCGATATTTACGGCGACTGCACGTCGTCGGATAGAGTGAGGAACTTGTTCCTCAACGGGTTGACTGGAGCCTTCATCGACATCTTGAAAAAAAGAGGATGGTGCTGCTGAAGCCAAAGAAGCAGAACACATATAATCCCCTGATCCAGTACTTGCAGAGCCTCCTCCACTCTGACCACATCCTGGTAACAAGATTCCAAAAAGACAAAGAACTGGCACAACATTGCGAATGTTTTTGAGTTGTTTTTGCTTTTTCATGTGCTTCAGTCTTACAACGCTTTTTTCTCGATGCCACCCCTGGAGCCACATTTAGGGCATAAGTCCTGCTTTTTTTTGCAATTCTCTGTCATATGAAAAAGAATTTCGGTAGCCACCACCCATTTTTCGATTTAATTTTTAGAAATGGATCCACTTCAAAACCGAATCAGAAACACAATTTTTGTCCGACTCTTCACTTTTTGGAACATTCCCCTGATCTGGTGGATCCGTCCCAGCATCTTGGAAATGAGTCAAAATAACACAGTGGTTGAAATCAAACTCAACCGCCGAACTCAAAATCATTTGAAATCGATGTATTTCGGAGCTCTTGCGATTGGATCTGAGCTGGTGGTGGCAGCGAAAGCCGTTCAGGCTATCTATAATAGTAAAGAAAAGGTCGATTTTGTTTTTAAAGACTTCAAAGCTGAATTTCTGAAACGAGCGGAAGGCCACGTGCATTTCATTTGCGAAAAAGGCGACGAAGTCGAAGCTCTGGTCAAAAAGACCATCGCCACTGGCGAAAGAGAAACGCAGACCTTTGCTGGCTACGCGATTGTTCCCTCTAAAGATCCGAATGAAAAAATTCTGACTTTTGAAGTCACACTGTCCGTAAAAAGAAGAAAAAGAAATAATTAACGAGCCCTTAGGTCTTGCAGCTCAAGCAAAGTGTAGCGAGCAAAGCAAAGCGCGCTGAAGATCGGCAGGATCAAAAAAAGCGGCGGGATCAAAAACAAAGCCGAAGTGAGCACACCGAGCAAAAGAAAATCCACTCGCTTGCGATTCATGATCACTTGGATTTCTCTGGGCGTGGAGTATTCAGCAAGAATATCAAACACAAAGAGCCGGTAGTTCAAATATCCGTTCAACAATAAGGGCAGCGCCACACTGAATCCCGGAATCATCCAAAATGGCAAGCTGACCACCCAGAGGACTATATATATAAGAGAAGATTTGATCAGATTGCGAATGGAAGCGCGGAGAATCCCCTTCCCGCGTCGCTCCAATCCTGGATAATACCGCTGCATGTAGGATAACACAATTGGCATCACGACAACTGAGGTGATGCCAATCGAGGTCAGTACAATCATCGGCAAAAGAAACAGAAGCGCCATCACCACGGCAATTCCAGTGGCCACGGCTTCGGGAGTTAAGGAAAACCACTCCACCATCCAACGAGGCATTTCTTGGGAAAAAAGAAATTTACTGGCAAAAGAATGAGAGAAAGCCAAAAGCTCATCCCAAAAGACATAGCCAAGTCCTCCCCACACAAAAAGTGCTAAGAGCGGTGGCACCAGCAAAAGCAGAAGCATTTTGGGGTGAAAGAGATCCAGAATTGATCGAAAGAAAGCGCCCAACAGCCGGGTCACGAAAAAATCTCCAAGCCAAACCAGGGCTGAGCTTGAAATTGCTGCTGAAATTGATCTCGCTCCAAAGAATCGCGAATTTTTTGGCCCAGCTGAAAGGCCTCCATATAAAGTCGCTTGGCATTTTCCTGATCACCTTTGCAGGCCGAAGCCCGCGCCAAAGCTTCGATTGCATAGGCCGTGTCGGAATCATTTCTTTCATTGGATTGTTTGGTGTGAAAATCACAGAGCTGAGCATGCAAAACCGCAAAACGCGCTTCATTCAATCGGCAAGACACCCTTGAAGCGAGCCAATGGGCTCGCGCCATTTGCAGCGGAGTCGCCACTCGAGAAGAAATAAAAACCAGAGCTTGCGCCGCCGTCATCATCTGCGATTCTTCTTCGCGACTGAGCTTTTCTTGAGCCATCAACCTCAAGGCTAGCTCCCTGGCCTCGTCGGCCAGCTTTTTTCCTTCTCGATAATCCATTTCATGAGCCTAGCAACCACCGCCACCAGGCTCAACCTCAATCTACGCCCCGAGTCACCTAGTCGAACACCGCAAACCCCATTGATTTGCGGCCCAGCTTCTGCAAAATGTGAAGTCTGCCAAATGACCCCATAGCTCAAATGGATAGAGCATGCGTTTCCTAAACGCCAGATCCAGGTTCAATTCCTGGTGGGGTCACCAATTTTGGGGTATCAGGTCCTGTTCGTGTAAACGGCGAATCAACGAACAGTATCTTGCGGTCCCTACCCGCTGGCATCCCTGATCAAATCGCCAGCCTCTTTTTAATGAACTTATTAAAAGTTTTAAATAATTTTTGTAAACTAAAGAACACATTCTGACTTAATCATTTCAACCAGTCTTCGTATGCTTTTGTCCTTTTGTTTAGATGCTTTTACGATTAAAAAAATTCTACGTTCTATTTTTTTAATTCCTGTCGGATAATCCCGTTCTAATAATTTGTAGTCTTCAGAGAGGGCTTCGTTTTGCGACCTTGCGACAAAATCAGGAATAAAAATGGCCGCTTGCCCGGATCTGACAAGCGCTAGCCCTGACTCCATTAAATCGACACGATATTTTATATTTCTTGAAATTTCATGCTCAGGCCAGCCATCGAGTCCCTTGGCCGACGAGGGCGTACCCACTGAAGGAATGAGCGGTGCTACAAAAGGTAAACTTTCAAAATCGATTTTTTTAAAAGTGCCTTTACGGTGATAAATGCCCATTGAAACTTTCCCGAGGGCCAAAAATTCAAGATCACGTGTGGGAACGGGTTCATAGGTAATGGCTGCATCAATAACAGATTCCAGTACGGCCTTTTCCAATTGCCCAGCTGAAAGTTCATGAATTTGTAACGGAAGGTCCTGAAAGTACTTATGCCATTTCATTCCCAATAAATGAGTACTAA
>JBGGMM010000011.1:0-7195 GCA_041288045.1 Pseudobdellovibrionaceae bacterium
AACTTGGACTGGATCCAAATTGAAAGTCTTTGGATCGATGTCGACAAAAACCGGAGTGGCTCCCGACAGAACAATGGTTTCAGCTGTGGCAATAAAAGAAAAAGCAGTGGTGATCACTTCGTCCCCAGGGCCAATCCCCAAGGCCATCATTGGAATGAGAAGCGCATCTGTTCCGTTGGAGCAGGCAAGGGCATATTTCGAGCCGACAAAATCAGCCAATTTCTTTTCGACTTCAATCACTTCGGGGCCATTGATAAAAGCACCATGATCCAGCACTTTCTGAATCCGAGCGTTGATGTCTTCTTTGAGGGCTTTGTATTGAGTTTTCAGATCAATAAAAGGAATTTGCGGAGTCGACATAATCTCCCTTTCTGAATTTTTAAGTGAGGCCCCAGTATTCTCTGAAACACCTCTTTTGTCTACCTTCATAAAAGCCACAGGCCCTGTGCCTTGAGGGACACAGTCATTTTGCAGATGACACAGAGGACAGTCCCATGATTTAAATTAAGCACAGTCTTTGAGAGGAGAATTTTGTGATTCCAGTCATTTTAAGTGGTGGAAGTGGCACCCGTCTTTGGCCTGTTTCACGACTGAAATATCCAAAACAGTTTTGTGAGCTTTTTGACGAACCACTGCAAACTGCCACATTGAAGCGCCTCTCTCGATTTGGTGAACCATGGATCATCACTTCTTTGATTTTAAGGGATTTCACCGAGAAAAAGGCCAAAGAAGCTGGCTTTCATCAGATTCGTGTCGTCTATGAACCATCGGGAAAAAACACCGCTCCAGCCATTGCGCTGCTCTGCAAGATAATGGAGATGGAAGGAAAGACCTCTGAAGTGGTGGGTGTCTTTCCGGCCGATCATCTCGTACAAAAAGAAGATATTTTTTCTGCAGCCTTGGAGCTGGCAGAGACTTCGGCAAGGGAAAACCGAGTGGTGACTTTAGGTCTGAAGCCGACGGAGCCAGCCACTGGTTACGGTTACATCCAAACAGAAAAGCAGCCTTATAATTATAAAAAACAAGTCAGTTCTTACGCGGTTTTGAAATTTCATGAAAAGCCCAATCTGGAAACTGCCAAAGAGTTTTTGCGAGATGGCTCTTTTTTCTGGAATGCCGGGATCTTTGTATTTCCAGTGAAGCTGATGATCGAATTGTATGAAAAATATCAGCCACAGATTTGGGATTCTCTGTCGGGATTGAAAAAAGATCTTTCCAATTTAAAAGAGATCTACGCTTCGATGCCTTCCATTTCCGTTGATTATGCGATCATGGAAAAGCTGACAAAAGAAGAAATGCTGTGTGTCCCCTGCAATCCCGGTTGGAGTGACGTAGGCTCGTGGGATGCAGTCGCCGAAGTTTATGAGCGCAGTGGTCGCTCCCGGGGCAATCCAATTGAGGTCCAATCAAAAAATAATTTCGTTTTGCCAAGAGCAGATAAGCGCTATGCCTTTGTCGGCGTCGACGATGTGATCGTCGTGGACACTGACGACGCTCTTTTGATCGCCAAAAAAGGAAGCACGCAGAATGTGAAACAGGTCGTGGATCGCCTGGCTTCAGAGAATCCGAAATTAGCCACTGAGCACACTTTTGAAGAGCGCCCTTGGGGACGCTTTGAAATTTTGAAGAACAAGCAGCATTTCAAATCCAAAGTGATTCAGGTTGATCCGCATCAGCAAATTTCTTATCAGTCCCATGCCAAGCGTGAAGAGCACTGGGTGATTGTCAAAGGTGCGGGTGAAGTTGTCTTGAATGAACAAGTCATTCCAGTGCAAGCCGGAAGCTATGTCAAAATTCCATTGGGTGCCAAACATCGAATCCGCAACACTGGAAACGATCCGATTGAATTCATTGAAGTGCAATTGGGAAGTTATTTTGGTGAAGACGACATTGTCCGATATCAGGATGACTATAAAAGAAATTAAGATTTAACATTTTCTTTTTTCTATTGATTTTTCAAACGCTGATTATTGGCAAAACTCGGGTCAAATCGACCAGGCTTCTTGCCCTGTTTTTTCCTCCTGTGAAATGATGCCCATTACAGGAGAAAAAAAGAATGACCCAATCCTTCATTTCAGACGTGAAGCGCCTTTCATTGTGTGCCAGTTTTCTTTTTGTTGCTGCCTGCGCTCAGAATTCCGGTGGGGGTGGCGTTGCAGGTTCTGCTTCGTCCTGCATTCAACCTGAAGACATTGATATGGCCATTCAGCAATCTTTTGCGGTCGCTCCCGTCAGTGGAGGAAATTCGCTTTTGATGGCTCAACTGCCAAATTTAAAAGAAGATTTTTCAATTCTTCAAGCGGATCTTCAGCACGAAGATGCAAGTGCAAAAATTCAAAAAATCAACGATCAGACAGTTGCAATCGATATCGCTTTCAACTCGCCCGCGAAAAGCATCATTGAGAGGTTTGTTTCACAAAAGCGAATCACACATATTGAAGCGGATGCCGAAACATTTGGAATCCAGCCCTCCGAATCACGAGATTCCGATGATGAGAGCTCGGCTCAGTCCATGGATCTTGGCCTGCAGCCCTCTTCACTGGCGACTCAACAGCAAGCACAAGCCGAGTCTGGACAGCCAATCATTGTTGCAGTCATCGACAGTGGTGTGGATTATAATCACAAAGCGCTTGCTCCCTACATTTGGAAGAATGCCAAAGAGATTGCCGGAAATGGGAAAGATGATGATGGCAATGGTTATGTTGATGATGTGATGGGTTGGGATTTTGCGAACAATGACAATCAACCCATGGCTGATGATGTGCAAACTTATCATGGCACCCATGTGGCGGGAATTGTGAAAATGGCTTCAAAGCTTGTTGAAAAGGGATTGAACATTAAGATCATGGCTTTGAAATATTTGAATTCTCAATCTGCCGGACGCACCAGCAACGCCATTCGAGCGATTGAATATGCAGTTAAAAATGGCGCCATCATTTTGAATAACAGTTGGGGGTCCTTCAGTTATTCAGCGGCTCTTTTTGAAGCCATCCAAAAAGCTCGGCAGGCTCGGACTCTTTTTGTTGCTGCTGCCGGGAATGACGGAGCGAACACAGATCGAACTCCTTTCTATCCGGCCGCCTATGCCTTGAATAACATCATTTCTGTGGCCGCGGTTGACGATCAAGGGGTCATGGCTGGTTGGTCCAATTTTGGGGCTCTGAATGTGGATTTGGGCGCTCCCGGTGTGCAAATTCGTTCTACGAGCAACAACAATTCTTATAAAATTCAAAGCGGGACTTCGATGGCAGCTCCCTATGTTTCTGGTGTGGCGGCCATGCTTTGGGCTTCTCGTCCAGATCTGAGTTTTGCCGAAATTCGAAAAGTGATTTACTCAAGTGTCAGGAAGGGCGTGAGCTTGGCGGGAAAGACAGTCACTGGTGGATTCATCAATCCTTCGGAAGCGGCGCAAGTGGCTTCTGCCTACCAGCATGATCCCAATGACCTCGGAATGCCGGAGCTTGCGCCGAATTTTTGCACGAACTAAAAATATCTATTCAATTTCTCCACTGGCTTCGTACATTTCGCGGGTCGGAGCTGATTCCACAATCTTCTTAATGACGGAATAAAGTGGAGCACCTGATGAAGAGGATTTTTGAGCAGCCGCTGTCCAAGTGCTAGGAACAGGATCAGTGATCACCCATTCATCTGCATTGATATCGGCATCTCCGGGAGCATAAGCTTGCGTTCCTGGAGCGTAAGACCAGATAAAATCCGGATGAGCTCGAGAATACCATTCGCCGCCAATCACATTGTAATTTGCATCCAGTTCCAAATCAGAAACATACCTTTGAGTTTTTGTTGCTGGCTTCGTTTGGACTTTGTGTGAGGGACTGTTTTCATTCATGTAAGTGACATCCATTGTGACTCCAACCACAAAGGCTGTTCCAGGTGCTCGGTGCTGTTTGAATTTATCAATTGTGTATTGACCAATAGGAGTGACAGCCTGTTTGAGATTGTCTGTTTGTTTGAAGGTCTGTGGATTGAAGTAAGTGGCTTTGTAAGAAATCACCGAGAAATTCCAAACTTCGGAATCGAAAGTGGCATCCATCACAAAGCTTCGATTGTTCATTCCCAATTGGTTGGCCAAAGTCAGATAGAAAGTGGCTGGATTGGTATCGTAACAGTTGTCATCAACCACTCGTCCTTGCCCATCTCTTGGAGGCGTGTGGTCACAGCGAAATCCCAAGAACTTTGTCGGTGGAGATGCTTTTCCCCAGAGCATGGAATTCAGTCCCTTCACGTCACTTTGAAAAAAGCGAATGGGAGTGCCATTCGGTGACTTCAGAACGATCGAGCCATAAGGAATTTTAGCTTCCATATGTGTCGCGGCTGACCAACCATGACAGATTCCCATCCATGTTGGAACTCGACCATGTTGTTCATAATACCGACGGCCGACGTTCCAAGAATAATTTGTCAATGTCATCGAGCTGTCACCAACAAGCAGATCGTATTTCTCTGCAGGTGAAAGTGCGTCTGTCGAAACTCCATTCATCAAATAGTTTCCATAATTGGCGGCCCAATCCGTGGATTCAGCAATTCCATCGGCGTAACGAAAGGCCAAGAGACCTTTATAAATAGGCCAGTAAGTATCCGACCACAGCTCATGAGGGAGTTTCGCCTTCATCAAGCCGCGCTTGTCCAATTCAAAAATGTTGGTAATGACAACCCCATTGTCGACCAGAGTCGATGGATTGTCTTCGTTGCCCATATGAGTTAAGGGCGTAATGGAAAACTGGGCCTTGCTCACGACTTCCTCGCGAAGAGCTGACTTTTCTTCAATCAGTTGGCGATTGAGAGTTTCATCATTGAGGAATCCGCGATAGACCACTTGTCCATCAATGATCTGAGGTGGCAGCAAATTGATCATCTTATCCGGATCTTGATGAAAATTTCTTAAGAAAATCTCAAGACTGCGATCCGCAGCTTGCACGGATCCACTCGCCAAAATTAAAAGAATCGTGAAGAAAAAATTCATTTTAGTGCGCACAAAGCCTCCTTTGCTAAAACTCAAGCCCTGTTCCCTAAGCAAGAAAATGGCCCACAATGAGTCTGCACATTTTGATTCTTGGCACAGAATCCAGGAAATTTGGGACGTTCAACAGGGGAAAAATTCCTCTGTCGCCTTTTTTCTTTTTCTCTGAAGCCAACTAAATTTCTCGCCGCACTTATTCTGCTAAAACATTAGGCATGGTCCATTGCTTGCTCATTCAGCTACCGAACTGAAGGTAAAAGCCCAAAAGGCTGAGGGAACATAACCATATATAAGGAGGATTTTCATGTTCACTAAACACACTCTCAAGCTTAGCGTAGCCGGATTGCTCGCACTTGGCGTTGCAGCTTGCTCACCGAGCTCAGGCAATAGCGGATCTAACAATCCAGCATCCACACCAGAAGAAGCTGGATACCGTTCTGGTCTTCCGCTGAAGATCTCAAGCGCTAAGTACGCTGGTATCACAAAAGGAAGCAGCAGCCTTTTGTCTCCAGAAATGGAAGCTGAACTGAAATCCATCACTTCTGTTGTTGAAACAAAAGAAGGATTTGTTGAACTTTATGCTGGCAGCAAATTGGTTCGTGCCTTCAAGATCGAGAATAACACTCTCGTTCCAGTGGACATGATGACAGGTGTTGCTTACGCGTCTGCAGTGACAACTTCAGTGCGTAACAATTCAAATTTCCTTTCCTTTGAATTGAGCTCTTGCGTTGCCGAAGACTCTCTGACAACTGTCGGAACAGATGGTAAAGAGCAAGAACAAGATAAAGGCCAAGATCAAGATCAGGATCAAGAGCAAGAAAAGGGCAAACAAGAAGCCGCTACTGAAGTGGCTGCTGGATGCGAAAGTGTCACAGTTGCGCTTGAGCTCGAAGTAACTGGCACTGATCAAGACCAGGATCAAGGTAAAGACCAAGATCAAGGTAAAGAAGGCAAAGACGAAGGAAAAGATGAAGGCAAAAAAGATGATGGATCTGGAGAAGAGTCTGTCGTCAGCCGAGTCATGAACCTCTTCGGAACTGACCAAGATCAAGACAAGGGTCAAGACCAAGATCAAGATAAAGGCGAAGATAAAGGCCAAGATCAAGATCAGTCTCAAGATCAAGAAGATAAAAAAGCCTAATCAGATCAACGAATTCAAAATAGTAAACCAAAGAAGAGTGGCACAACCACTCTTCTTCTATATAAGGAGTTAGAAAATGAGTTCTAAATCCTCTCTTTTCAAAGGACTTGCCCTCATTCTTACGCTTGGTTTTTTAAATGCTTGCAGCAGCAGTGGCGATGAGGCCAGGGAAGCAGCTGAAAAAGAAGAGCAAGAAAAAACACAGGCCATGCAAATCGAACTTTC
Organism: Pseudobdellovibrionaceae bacterium; assembly: GCA_041288045.1. Classification (GTDB taxonomy): domain Bacteria; phylum Bdellovibrionota; class Bdellovibrionia; order Bdellovibrionales; family Bdellovibrionaceae; genus 21-14-0-10-47-8. Next base: position 6,345 of record JBGGMM010000011.1, read on the forward strand.
AGAAGTCAGCGACAGTCGCTGCTTGAATATAGAAAAGTACTTTCAATTGCTTCGAGACCTTCCCGCTGAAACTCGTGCTCGGAAAATGACCAAGGATCTCAATGTTCGAACGATCGGGGCCAGTCTTCCTCGCAACTTTTTCCTTCGTTTGGCAGCAGGTAACTTTCAAATTCGCGATGGCAATTTGACAGAATTTCCAGAGCTCTTGAAAGTCACACAAGCAGAATGCACCAGTGTGACTTTCAACGAAGAAGGACATCAAGAGATTTACAAAATTAAAGAGGCCAATGCGGACTCTTTGCTTTTGGAAAATAATTGGGATGGGCAAATTTTCATCCGTTGGACTTCACCTGTATCGATGGAATTCAGAACAACGTCTGTCGTGGGTGATTATCTCTGCAGTGGAAGCAGCAAAGCGAAAGTCACTGTATCAGAGACAATCAACTGGGGTCGGGACGATATTTTTACGACAACGATTGGGGATTCAGAAATTGATCCTTCCTATCTGTCCCTGGTCAGTGAAGCGACCGGATTTGCCTTTGTCTCTCTTTATTCCAATCAAGTTCCCCCAGCCTTTTCGCCAAAGCCCATTCCCACTCCACAACCTGAACAGCCTGAAGAAGAAGGAGAAGATGACAGCATCACTCCGGATCCTGAAGACGTTGGGCCCGGAATGTTTGTCAATGACGACATTCAACCAACTGCTCCAGGTGATCGGCAGCTGGTGGTTTCAAAACTGAAAGAGCTGCAAGCGTCTCCCATTCGACCTGATTTAATGATGTGTTACTGATAACAAAGGGACAGGGCTCAAAGCGAAAAATTTGAGCCCTGTTTTCTTTAGTGCAGGTTCA
>JBGGMM010000012.1:0-30388 GCA_041288045.1 Pseudobdellovibrionaceae bacterium
GCCTTCTTCGTCCAAGGCCTTCATGTCAGAATAACCACCAATCAGTTGGCCATCGATCATGATGATTGGCACAGTTCTCCAGCCGGTTTCATTTTTGATCTTCTGAAGAGTCTCAGGCTGATCGGTCAAATCGATGAAATCGTATTTGACACCTTTTTCATCCAAGAGACGTTTGGCGTGAACACAGTAGGGGCAGGGATTTTTTGAGTATAAAATAACCTTCGCCATGCATTATCTCCTTCAATTTCAGTAAAAGGTGAAAAAAATCTCCCACAATCCATGCAAAAAGACAAGACTGAGGAAGCTTATGCAATGCCCCCTTTGCCATTCTCATAGTTTGAAAACGCTGAAACACCAGCAAGTTTCTGGGGAGCAATTCCTTTGTCAAATCTGTGATCTGATTTTCAAAAGTCCAGACCTGTATTTGAACTGGAGTGAGCAAAAATCCCGCTACGACCACCATCAAAATCAAATGGAAAACCCGGGTTATGTCGATTTTTTCGAGCAGCTCTTAGAGCCCCTCAGGCCTTACCTGCCGCTTCATCAAAAGGCTTTGGATTGGGGAGCGGGCCCCGGTGAAAAGCCTGTGCTGGCGGAACTCCTCAAAAAAGAAGGGCTGAAAGTCGAAACCTACGATCCCATCTATCAACCCGAACCCCCGCAGGGACTTTATGAAGTGATCACTTCGACAGAAGTCTTTGAGCATTTTCAGGGGCCACGAGAATGCATTGAAAAAATTCTTCTGCACCTGACTTCAGGGGGCATTCTGGCCGGGCTCACTCAATTCCACCAAGGGCCTCAGCATTTTGAAAAGTGGTGGTATGTGAAGGATCCAACCCACGTGGTTTTTTATTCTGAAAAGACCTTCAAATGGATCGGACAGCAGTGGGGTCTGGAGGTCTTATTTCTCGACAATCCGGTTTTTATTTTCCGCAAGAGCTGGAACTGACCGAACAAAGGTTCTCCAAGCGCGAGCGAAATTCAGAAGGATTGGTGAAAAGCTTCAATTCTTCAAAAAGCGGTTTTGCCTCTTCATTCTGTAATGAGAGTGCTTTCAGCCACTGCTTTGTTCGAGCTTGGGCAAAAAAGGGCGACTTGTAATCAGAACTCGCCTCGAAAAATTTTGGCAGGATCTCGAGAGTTTGAGGCCATGCCGGCGAATGCGAGCGCCGTTCTGCCTGGTGAATGGATTCTTTGATTTGCCGGAATAAAAAGGGTTGGGCCACAGCTCCTCGGCCAATCATGATCTGATGGCAGCGAGTGGTTTCAAAGCAGCGCCAGAAGTCACCGACTGTCCAAATCTCGCCATTGGCAACAATCGGAATTTGAACTCTCTCTTTGATTTGCGGGATCCACTCCCAATAAGCCGGAGGTCGGTAGCCATCGGTTTTCGTTCGGCAGTGAATGGTCAGCCAGGTCGCCCCGCCAGCTTGCACCGCCAGTGCATTTTCAAAGCAAGCCGAAGGATCCTCAAATCCCAAACGCATTTTCGCAGTGACTGGAACACCAACCGGCACCGCTCGGCGAACAGCTTCGACGATTTTGTGAATCCGTTCGGGAGTTTTCAATAGACTGGCACCGCCATCATGCCGATTCACGGTCTTTGCTGGGCAGCCGAAATTGAGATCAATTCCCGGAGCCCCAAGGCTTGCGGCCTGGGCCGCGTTTTCTGCCAGTGGCCCAGGTTGGCCGCCGAGAAATTGCATGAACATCGGGGTTCCGCTTCGGGTTTTCCAGCCCATTTTCATTTCAGGAGCGTATCTCTCGAGCACCGAAGGGGAATGAAGAGTATTGGTGACACGAATAAATTCAGTCACGCAGTGATCAATGCCACCGATTTCTGTGAGCAGATCGCGAAGCACAAAATCGACCACGCCCTCCATAGGGGCAAGGTGCAATTGAAAGGACATCATTCACCCGAGTTTGCAAACGGTTTGAAATTCAGAAGCTGTCACAGGTTGAATGGAAAGTCTTTGCCCTTTTTTTAAAACCAACATCGAGGCTAATTTTTTGTCGGAGCGCAACTGACCCAGTGAAATGATTTCAGGAAATTTCGAAATGAATTTCACTTCGACACAAAACCAGATGGGCTTTTCTTTGGTGGCTTTGGGGTCATAAGAGTCACTTTTTTTATCAAACTGACTGGGATCGGGAATTGCTGCCTTTGAAATTTGCGCAAGACCCGCCACGCCCGGAGGTTCAGCGCTGGAATGGTAAAAAAGCACCTGATCGCCCACCTTCATCATTTGTGTCATAAAGTTGCGGGCTTGATAATTGCGAACTCCAGTCCACAAAGTCGTTCCGTCTTTTTTCAAATCATCGATGGAATAAGTGCCGGGCTCGGATTTCATCAGCCAAAAAGAACTCATTTTAATAAGCCTTCGCAAAAATCACTCGGCGCTCGCTGGGTTTGCCAGTGAAAATGCAAGTGCCGGATTCTTTCTCGGCATTCAATGGAATGCAACGGGGAGTGACTTTGAGCTTGGCCAAAATCTCATGGCCCATGGCTGCTTCATTCCAATGAACAAAAGCAAAGCCACCGGCCTGTGATTCTTCGCTGCCACCAAAAAATTCTTCAAATTCTTTGAGCGAATTGATTTTCTTCATGTTCTCCGTGCGGCGAGCAAGAGCGCGATCGTAAATCGTCTGCTGGATCTCATTGAGCATCCCAGTGATGGAATTGACAAATTCCGCTCTTGGCATGCTGGTTTTTTCCTTCACCCCTTTGTCACGACGACCAACAAAGACTTCGTTTTTAGCCAGATCCCGCGGTCCCACTTCGACTCGGACGGGGACTCCTTGCTTGATGTACTGCCAAGCTTTTTCTCCGCCACGCAAATCCCGAGTATCAACCCGCACCTGCACTCGGCCTTCAAAGAAATGTTGAGCTTTCAGTTCAATTGCCAGAGATTCGACATATCCCAGCACTTGGGATTTTTCTTCTTCCGTGCGGTAAATCGGTAGAATCACCACATGCAAAGGCGCCAGTCGCGGTGGCAAAACCAAACCGTCATCGTCGCTATGACTCATGATCAATCCACCGATCAGACGAGTGGACACTCCCCAAGAAGTAGTCCAAGCGATTTCCTCTTTGCCCTCAGCGCTTAAAAATTTAATTCCTGATGCTTTGGCGAAATTCTGTCCCAGAAAATGCGAAGTCCCAGCTTGCAGAGCTTTTTTATCCTGCATCATCGCTTCAATGGTGTAAGTGTCCACAGCTCCCGGAAATCTTTCATCCGCCGTTTTCATCCCTTTGATCACTGGCATGGCCATGACGTTTTCAGCAAAATCCGCATAGACATCGAGCATTTTCAAAGTTTCTTCTTGGGCTTCTTTGTTCGTGGCGTGAACCGTGTGTCCCTCTTGCCAGAGAAATTCAGCAGTCCGCAAGAAAAGCCGAGTGCGAAGCTCCCAGCGCATGACATTGCACCATTGATTCATCAAGACTGGCAGATCTCTGTAAGACTTCACCCACTTGGCGTACATGTGGCCAATGATGGTTTCACTGGTGGGGCGAATGATCAGCGGTTCCTCCAGTTTTCCATCTGGAATCAAATGTCCATCAGGTCCCGCTTTCAAACGGTGATGAGTGACCACAGCGCACTCTTTGGCAAATCCTTCGACATGCTCAGCTTCTTGTTCGAGAAAGCTCAATGGAATCAAAAGTGGAAAGTAAGCGTTCACATGGCCCGTGTCTTTGAATTTCTGATCCAAAACTTTTTGCATGTTTTCCCAGATGGCATAGCCCCAGGGCTTGATCACCATGCAACCGCGAACAGGAGAGTTCTCGGCCATGTCGGCGGCCTTGATGACCTCTTGGTACCATTCGGGATAATTTTCAGACCGTGTGGGAGTGATCGCTGTTTGTGCCATCGAAAATGCCTTTCCTTAAAAGAAAGAAAAATTGAACTTAACAAAGGCCTTCTCTCAATTCCATCGGTTGACCAAGGTTAAACGGCGCGACATCAGGCTAGACTCCTGCTTCATTCAAGGAAAGCTCTTGCTCAGCTTTGGAAAACCAGTTGAAATATTGTCTGCGGGGATGACCTATCAAAAGACTAATGATTTCGAAAACTTATATCATTGCTCTTTGCTTTTTGACGGCCTTCATTGCCTACTTCAATGCCATCCATATGGATTTCATTGGCGATGATATCGGACGCATTCTCAATAATCGGACTTTGTTCAAGAGCGGTTGGCTGACGAGCATTCAAAGCATTTTGCCTGATCGCCCCCTGTTAACGACGTCTTTGTGGATGAATTATCAATTTTCTGAATTCAAAGTGGAATCTTACAAATGGGTGAGTTTATTTTTCCATGCACTGAACGGCTTTCTGATTTATCTCTTGTTGCAAAAGCTTTCACCCGCGCTTCGTGGTCGATGGTTTTTTGCGATCCTTCCAGCGCTTCTCTTTATTGCCCATCCGCTCAACAATCAGGCCGTGAATTCAATCAGTCAAAGGGGAGTCCTGCTCTCGGCCTTTTTCACTTTACTGGCTCTGTGGGTTTCTATTTCTGCTTCTGAAACCCAAGCAAATAAAAAAAGCACTGGGATCGCCCTGGTGCTCACGAGCTTTGGAGTCCTGTCAAAGACAAATGCCTTGATCACTCCGTTTCTCATTCTCTTCTATGATCGCTGGGTGAAGCAGGCCTCGATGAAAGAAGCATTCAAGAAAAGAGCGCCGCTTTTTCTCATTCTTTTGATTCCAGTATTTTTTTATTTCATTCTCAAAGTGAATTCCCAAAGTGGGGCCATTCCTTGGTGGAATTATTTTCTGGTTCAAACCCGAGTGATCTTTTTGTACTTCAAACTGATGCTGGTGCCGGTGAATCTCAAATTTTCCTATCTTCTCGATTCCAGTCCTGATCTTTTTGCCAATGCAACTTGGCTGGCGATTTTGGGCCACTTCATTCTGATTGTCGGCATCATATTCATTCATCGTCGTTATGACCGGGTGGTCGCTTATTGTTTGGCCTGTGTGTATTTAACCCTGTTGCCTGAATCGAGTTTTTTTTCGATTCGCCATTTGGCCTTTGAGCACAGGGCCTATGTTCCTTTGGCCTTCTTGGTTCTCGCCGTGGGAGTCCTATTCGGCCGATTCCTGGAGCGCCATAAATCGAAAGCTCTTCAGTCAGCTCTTGGGATTGCGGGCCTGGGGGCTCTGGCTGGAGCTCTTTTTTTGAACATCAATTACAATTCAAAAATTTCCAATTATGAAAATTGGGTTTTTTATAATCTTCAGCAGACACCCAAAGATCGGGCTTTTCTTCATTTTAATTTGGCAGAGTTCTTGGATCGCAAGTCATCACGGGGACCTGAACTGGCAGAGCTGGCTCTGAAGCTGGAGCCAGAAAACAAAGTATACTCTCTGTATGCAAAGATATTTGACTACAAAAATGCAAATGCACAAGAGCAGCAGGTGATTCTTCAGCAAATTTTTGATCATTTGACGAGCGCTGAAGCCAATACGGACCGAGATTCAAGGTTGAAACTCAACTCTTTCTACGGTCGAAATATTCAAAATTTCCTCAATGGGGTCGAATACTGGGAAAAAATCGATGATTTGATTTTTGCTCAACTGCCAAAAATGAGACTGGAAGGGGATTATTTTTACGAGATTTTTTTGATTTTTCAAAGAAACACCTTTCGTCTGGCCGATGCCTATTTTCAAAATCCGCCCAAAGAGTCTTTTCGGTTTTTACGAGTTCTGCTGGAAATGAAATATGATTTTGATATTCAAGATGCGCGAATCGAAGAAAAGTTAAGCAATTTTCGCCAGCCATCAGAGCAGAGCACTCAGGTTCAAGACCTTTTCCAATGTTACGAAAAGCAAGGCACAAGTCCCTTGCCGCTTGTCAAAGAGACGATCAATTGATGCTGATTTTAATCCCTGCCTACAATCCAAATGACCAATTGATCAAGCTCACTCAAGAGCTTGTGAGAGCGCTTCCGCAAGCGGAAGTCATTGTCGTCAACGACGGAAGCTCAGATGGATCGGCAGATATTTTTTCTCAATTGCGAAAATTCGAGCAAGTGGAAGTCTTGCAGCACGCTTTGAATTTTGGCAAAGGCCGCGCGATTAAAACGGCGATCAACCACGGACTTCTTAAATATCCGGACTGCGATCGAATGATCACAGTCGATGCCGATGGCCAGCACCAAATTGCCGATCTTCTGAAAATGGTGGAATCGCCATTGCGGGCAGATGAAATTCTTTTGGGAGTTCGTCACTTGCCGTCTGCAAAAACCCCCCTGAGAAGCCTGTTTGGCAACCGCAGCATGAGTTTGCTTTTCTTTGTCTTAACTGGAATCAATCTCAAAGACACTCAGACAGGCTTGAGAGCTTTTTCACCGAAACTGGCGAAAGACTTTTTGATTCTCTCGGCGGATCGATATGAGTTCGAAATGGACATGTTGATTTGGTGTCGAAAGAACAAGATTCGGTTTCGACAGGTGCCGATTGAGACTGTGTACATTGATGACAATCAATCTTCTCATTTCAATCCCATTTTGGATTCATTAAAGATCTCATTCACAATGCTGCGTTTTGCATTTTCATCATTATTAACATCCATGCTGGATATGGCCGTTTTTACTCTTTTGTTTTCGCTCTCAGGGCAGTTGCTGATGAGTCTTCTGGGCGGGAGAGCTTTAGCCGCCATTTTCAATTTTTCATTCAATCGCAAAGCAGTGTTTAAAAAAGCCGGCCGCGGGTGGGCTTCATTTTTTGAATACTTGATTCTGCTCGGACTGATGACCTCTGCAGCTTATTACATGATTCAGTCTCTGGTTGAATGGACGGGTTGGCCCGTTCTTGCTGCCAAAGTGATTTCAGAGACGACCATTTTCATTCTCAATTTTTCTGTTCAACGAGTTTTCATTTTTCGCGGACCTGATCATGAAGCCTGAAAATTTGAAAACCAATTGGGATCAGTATTACCAATCCGGCGGATTTCCGCTGGCCCGCCTGACCAGAGCCTATCTGGTTCGAAAGCTGGATGGCATTCTCTCACAACATCTGGAGCCGCAATCAGGACCGCGGATTGTTGAATTTGGCGGTGGGAATACGATTCTGATGGAGCTTTTTAAAAAAAGAAATCCTCGGGATTTTCTCAACCTGGACAGCAACGAGCTTGGGCTGCGTCTGTTCAAGAAGCGAAACGCCGAATTTTCCTGGGCTCGCACTTGCCATTCGGATCTTTTGCAATATCGACCGGAGGCCTCAGCGGATCTCGTGGTGAGCATTGGTTTGATTGAGCATTTTTCTTCGGAGCAATTGGAAACAGTGATACAAAAACACTTTTTAGCTGTGCGTCCGGGGGGCTTGGTGGTGATCACTTTTCCAACTCCCACCTGGCTTTATCGAATCACAAGAGGACTCAGTGAGGCTTTAGGTGCTTGGAAATTCCCGGATGAGACCCCACTGCCAATAGCAAAAGTGGTTGAGCTGGTGAAAGGCAAAGGCCAGGTGCTTTCGACGCAAATTCTTTGGCCGCAGATATTGACTCAAGCTTTGATCGTGGTGCGAGCCGCGCCTTTGAAGCAGGACTAAACCTTAATCAATCAAAGCTGCAACAGCATCGTGAATCTCTTTGGAGTACTCAAAAAGCGCATGGATTTTCCCAGTTGGAATCCAGACGGGCCCCTTGTTGTAATCCTGATCCGAGACCGGCAGGGGAACATGAAAGACCTCATCCAAATGACCGCGGTAAAAATGAGTGATGCAGTCATAGTTTTTGCCATTCCAGAAAAAAGGATAGGCTTTGGTGAGGCGGGAGTCTTTCTCGAGACGGACCCGGTAGCCGGTTTCTTCAAGAGTTTCCCGCTCCCCACATTTGATTTCTGTTTCCTCTGGCTCGATTTCCCCGCCAGGAAGGAAATAAAATCGCTTTCCAGATTTGGGATCAATGCCGACAAAGCAAAGGATTTTTCCTTCAAAAACAACAACAACAGAAACCCTTTCTCTTTTAGTCGCCACAGATGACTCCATTTCTCTGCAATCAGCAGCCTTCGGCGCCGGGTCGAATTTCCTTGATTGAGTTTTTTGATTTTAAAAATGAAAATACCGTCCGGTCATCGACTTTTTTCACAGGAGACACAAATGGCAAATTGGGTGTTGATTACCGGGGCTTCCGCCGGAATTGGCGAAGCCACAGCCTGGAAATTGGCAGAGGCAGGGCACTCTTTATTTTTGTTGGCCAGACGCTCGGATCGATTACAAAAGCTCAAGCAAGCGATTGAAAAAAAGCATTCAGTTGCCGTGCGCATTTCAACTCTGGATGTCAGAGATGAAATGCAGATCCAGACTTTCGTCAAAGAGAATGAATGTGAGCTTAAAAATCTGGAAACCCTCATCAACAATGCCGGCCTGGCCCGAGGCTCGGACCCATTTCAAACTTCGAAATTGGATGATTGGGATCAAATGATCGATACCAATATCAAAGGACTTTTGTATTTGACCCGCGCCCTTTTGCCTTTTTTGTTGGCAAATCAAAAGGGACACATTGTGAATCTGGGTTCTGTCGCAGGGCGATGGGTTTATCCCGGAGGCGCTGTTTACTGTGCCACCAAGCATGCGGTCCGAGCCATTTCTGAAGCTCTCCGCTTGGACCTTCTGGGCAAGAACATTCGGGTCAGCAATATCGAACCCGGAATGGTTCAAACCGAATTCAGTTTGGTGAGATTTGAATCTCAGGACAAAGCCGATCAAGTTTATGCAGGGATGAAGCCTTTGACAGCTGACGACATTGCAGAGACCATAGCCTGGGTTTTAAACAGGCCCAAACATGTCAACATTCAAGAGCTTGTGATTTATCCAACCGATCAAGCTTCTGTCCGAGACGTCTGGAGAAAATGATGGATCAAAGTCAATTCCGAATCGAAAAAGACACCATGGGTGATGTGCAAGTTCCAGCTGAAGCCTATTGGGGAGCTCAAACTCAAAGATCCACGCAGAATTTTAAAATCGGCGGCGATCGCTTTCCTCGTGAAATGATCAAAGCTCTTGGAATTTTGAAAAAATCAGCGGCGCTGACCAATAATAAATTGGGAATTCTCGATGGCAAAAAAACTGAATTCATTGTCAAAGCTTGTGATGAAGTGATTGCTGGAAAATTGGATGCGCATTTTCCTTTGGTGGTTTGGCAGACGGGGTCGGGCACTCAGACCAATATGAACGCCAACGAAGTCATCGCCAATCGAGCCATGACTTTGATGGGTCTGAAGCTACCCAGTAAAGACATTCACCCCAACGATGATGTGAACAAAGGGCAAAGCTCGAATGACACTTTCCCAACAGCCATGCACATTGCTGTCGGTGATCAAGTTCATCATCGTTTGCTTCCCATGGTGGAAAAACTGCACAAAGCATTGATGCAAAAACAAAATGAATTTAAAGACATTGTCAAAATCGGTCGCACGCATTTGATGGATGCGACTCCATTGACACTGGGACAAGAGTTCTCAGGCTATGCCACGCAAATGAGACATGGCTGGCAGAGAATCCGCAACACTCTTCCGCATTTGCATGAGCTGGCAATTGGCGGCACCGCGGTTGGAACAGGACTCAACACTCATCCCCAGTTCCCTGTGGAAGTGGCTGCTGAAATTGCTAGGGAAACAAAAATTCAATTTATCTCGGCAGAAAATAAATTTGAAGCTCTGGCCACTCATGATGCTTTGGTGGAAGTGAGCGGCGCTTTGAAATCACTGGCCGTCTCATTGATGAAAATCGCCAATGACATTCGCCTTCTGGGCAGCGGTCCTCGCTGCGGGATTGGTGAATTGAATTTGCCAGAGAATGAGCCGGGCTCTTCGATCATGCCCGGGAAAGTCAATCCCACTCAATCTGAGGCTATGACCATGGTCTGCGCTCAAGTGATTGGCAACGACGTGGCCGTTTCCATGGGCGGGGCCACGGGACACTTTGAATTGAATGTTTTCAAACCGCTGATTGTGTTTAATGTTTTGAATTCGATTCGTTTGCTAGCTGATGCCTGCGAAAGCTTCACCGATCATTGTGTCTCCGGAATCACAGCCAACACACAGCAGATCAAGCGGCATTTAGAAAATTCTTTGATGCTGGTCACAGCTCTGAATCCGCATATTGGCTATGATAAAGCTGCGCAAATTGCCAAGACAGCTCACAAAAACGGCACAACTTTGAAAGAAGAAGCTGTGAAGCTCGGGCATTTGACTGCTGAGCAGTTTGACAAATTCGTTCGACCAGAAACAATGATCAGCCCCTTGGCTGATGCAAAAAGCAAATAGACGGGAAGCGTGATCATTTGAATATCCCGAAAACTTTAGAAAAAGCCGATTGGTACACAAAGTGGGGAGCCACCGGCGATATCCGCCCTTATGTGTATGTGCGTCCCGATAATAAAATTCACAATCCGGGGAGCCGTCACCATTCGGATTGGTTCCCCATGTCGCCCATTTACAAAAATCCTCTGGACACCAAGGAACTTGAATTTGCCGAGCAGATTTATTTTATCGAGGGAAGAGCTTTTGGACCTTCCAACATGGCCATGCCTCGCTGGGTTTTCTATGACTGTGCCATCATTCCTGGATTTGTGGCGGGATTTGCCATGCGCACAGAGGCTTTGCCAGATAGCATTCGAAGTGTGATGCGAACGGATCCCAAAGAAGAATGGACTCCGCTTTCCCTGTTTATCATCATTCCCACCATGGCAAAGGGGCAATGGGTGGCCCACAATCTTTGCGCCATCAATTCGCTCTTGCCAGAGCAAGACCGTCTCTATGGGCTGGGATTTTTATCGAAAGCTTTTGGTTTGTGGTATGCCAATGTTGAATCCTGCCTAGGAATGACTCAGTGGGGAAGCCCGGCTTTGAAGCTTCATACTCACTATGGTCATATGCAGATTGTCACAGCTTACACGCCGGTGCATTCCCATGCGAAAACCATCACTTATCGCGTCGAAGTGGACACCCAATGCTGGGAGAAATTCTTCAATCGGCAAGAGGATCTGGGGTTTTTAGAAAAATACAATCCTTCAGGTCTTCTTTTAGACCCAAAAGACGAGAAAAGTATGATACAACTGCACGAGAAAATACAAAAAGGCGATGGCCCCTATTTTCTCAGTGCAGCCGATATCGCTTCGAAAAAGCTCACTGATTCGCTTTTGATTTATGAACCGAAGCACGCTTGATTTGAGAGAGAAAAGGAAATTTCGAATATGTCAGAGACAAACCAGTTACCCCCTGTTGCCAAATCTTTTCACACTTTCTGTAAGAAGTGTGCTGCCGACCGCTATCACACAGTGGTGGCTCACACCACGGCAACATCGGCGAAACTGAAATGTGAAATCTGCGGTGCCAGCAGCACTTACAAATTGCCCAAAGTGGCAGGAGCTAAGCGGCCTCTGACCGGGGCTGCTGCCAAACGCAAAGAGCAGGCTGCCACGGCCAAGAAAAATGCTCACACTGAAGAGTACTCTCAATTGATGTCTTCAGATGGAGACGCCAATTCCTACACAATGAAGGCCAAATTTGCTGTGAACACCAAGATCAAGCATCCCAAATTTGGCATGGGCTTCGTGCGGGCTGTGCAGCCAGATAAAATCGAAGTGGTCTTCGAAGACGAAGTCCGCAATCTCGTTCACAATCGCGGTTGATTGAAAGCATGTGGACTCAGGGACTGAACCCTGAGCAGGTCAAAGCCGTGGCTCACAACCAGGGGCCGCTGTTGATATTGGCGGGCGCCGGCTCAGGAAAAACCACTGTTCTCGTTGCCAGGACTGGTCGCATGATCGCCGAAGGCATCGCTCGTCCCGAAGAAATCTGCGTTCTTACTTTCACCAACAAAGCCGCCCGAGAACTCAAACACCGGGTCGGAGTGAAGCTCGGAGATCGCGCCAAAGGTCTTTGGTCAGGAACTTTCCATTCTTTTGGTCTTAGACTGCTGCGCACTTATCACCGGGAAGCGGGGCTTCCCACTCAGTTCGGAGTGATTGATCAAAACGATTCGCAAAGCATTCTCAAAGAACTCATGAAAGACATCAAAGTTACCGGCAAAGACAAATTTGATCTGGAAGCGATTTTGGAAATCATCAATGAGCGCCGCGTGCGCGGCCGAGAAAAGCTCGAAGGCTTTGATGAATACCATGAGATGGCCGAAATCCTGTTGCCGAAATTTATCAAAAAAATGGAACTGCTCGGGGTGGTGGATTTTGAATCCCTGCTCTTGAAGCCGCTGGAGCTATTTCGCGAGCATCCGCAAATTCTGGAAAAAGTGCAAAATCAATTCAAATACCTGATGGTCGATGAGTTCCAAGACACCAATCTGGTGCAGATGAAGCTGATTGAAAAAATGGTCGATTCCCACCGCAATCTCTGCGTGGTGGGGGACGACGACCAGTCCATTTATGGCTGGCGTGGGGCGCAGATTTCAAATATTTTGGATTTTCCAAAAAACTTCAAACCTTGCGAAGTTATCCGCTTGGAAAGAAATTACCGCTCAAGCCCGGTGATTCTCAAAGTCGCCAACGAACTGATTCAAAAAAACAAGCACCGCCATGGGAAAATTCTCAAAGCCGAAGGTCGCTTTCGAAACGAAGAAATGCCCGAAGCCTTTCTGCTTCCGAACGAAGACGAGGAAGCCCAATTTGTGGTTCGTGAAATCCGCAATTGGCTGAGCATGGGTTACAAATTCGGGGATATCGCTATTCTCTATCGCTCCAATTCTCAAGGGGGCTTGCTCGAGGGGCACTTTCGGCAAAATCAAATTGCCTACAGCGTTTCCGGTGGCACTGCTTTTTTTGATCGCAAGGAAATCAAAGACATCCTCGCGTACTTGCGATTTTCCATCAGTCCCAATGATGTTTCGCTCAGGCGAATCATCAACACTCCACCCAGAGGCATTGGTGACACGACCGTTGAGAGAATCAATTCCTACGCAATTTCTCATAAAATCTCATTCCTGAAAGCTTGTCATGCTTGGCAAGCGGCCGGCGCCCCAGACAAAGCCGGTGAAGCCATTGAGCATCTCTTTGCCCAGTTGCGAGCTCTGCCGTCACGACTGATGAATCCGGATCCCAACGAAACTCCGGGTCAAAGGCTCCTCAAATTTCTCAACGAAATTCATTACCGAGAATTTCTGATCTCCACGAGCAAAGATCCACAAGGGGCTGATAAAAAATGGACTCTGGTAGAAATTTTCGCTCGCGTGATGGACAGCTTTGCCAAAAAAGGTGGAGCGAACGAAAAAACCCTGCGCGAATTTGTCGATGCTCTCGAGCTTCGCGACGATGTCAATGATGACGAAGATCGCAACAAAGTGAGCTTGATGACTTTGCATGCTTGCAAAGGCCTTGAATTCCCTTGTGTGATGATTGTCGGGGTCGAAGAGGATTTGATCCCGCACAAAACTCTCGGCAGTGATGTCGATGAGGAGCGAAGGCTTTTCTATGTGGGTCTGACACGAGCCAAAGAGCGCTTGATCCTCACTCGCTGCCAAGTGCGCAGCAAATACGGCCAGCAAAGACCCGTATCCCCCTCGCGATTTCTATTGGAAATTCCCACAGAATCCATTCGCGATTACAAAGGCGAATTTCGTCCAGTGACAGCTACACAAAGAGAAGGCCTCCTCGCCGGATTTCTGGCAGGATTGGATTCGAAAGTGGCGCAGACTCCGAAAATCAAATGAGTCTTCAGAAATTGACGTCTCTCAAACAGCCAAACCTGTGAGACGGTTGTCTTTTTGTGCTTGTTTTTCGACCTGTTCCAGGGTTGAAGGGGGTATGAATCAGTGGATTTTTTTGATCTATTTTTCTTTGGTGGGAGTCGCGGCTGCAAATTCGCAAGTCGCTTTTTTGGAAATCTATGACTCTCACGGAAAGCTTGTGCAGTACGAACCAGGCAGTCGCTTTGGTCATGTGGCTTTGAAGGTCGGAAACTTTTGGCTGCAAAGTTCTCCCTATGAGGGCGTGCAGCTCATCACCTGGGAGCAATTGCAAAAATTCGGTGTGGTGGCAGAAGTTCTGCCTTTGCAGAAAGAGTTTTCTCAGAGCGAAATTGCACTTTATTTGGGCCTGCCATTTGATCATCATTACAGTTGGAGCGATCAAGCTTTTTACTGCTCAGAGCTTTTAGCGAAGCTTCTTAAGATCAAGCCAGAGCCCATGCAATTTAATCATCAGGTTTGGCCCGAATCTTTTTGGCATTTGGAGGGTCAGCCAGGAATGTCACCAGATAAAATTTATTGGAAAATCAAAGGAACGGTCATCAAAGTGGATGAGCGGGCTTTTGAAAACTCAAGGCCCTGATAAATTTTTAAAATCTCACGATTTAAGGAAGCAGGCACTTCGCCATCTAAATTCAAAAGAGTGTTTGTGGCAAATTTCGCTGCCAGCACACGACCCCTGGTTCCCACTTTCAATTGCAAGCTCACTGTTCCTTGCACCAAATCGCTTTGCTGCAGAAGTTCCTGCAATTGATCGAATCCCTCATTTAATTTTTTCTCTGTGGTTTTGGCGGGCAGGGGGCCTTCGATATAAGTCTTTGGCTCCATAAACCAGCCATGAATCACCAAACGAGCTTCTCTAGGGTCGCGAGTGCCGCGAACCTCTGTCACGCCATGTGGGTATCGGGGATCAAAAACCACCAGGCGATTCATCAGTGCCGGAATGCGATCAACAAAACTGGGAAGCTCGCGGTCTTGAGCTCCACCAAAATTTCTCCAATAAGAAAGAACCTCTGGTTTGAGCATCAAAGTTTCGCCGCCAGAAAATTTTCGTCCCTTCCAAGGAGTCAGTGAATACACATAGGCCCAGGGCCCATGCGGCACATCGGAATGAAATTCCTGTTTGCAGCCATCCACATAGTAGCTCAGCCAAGGCGGGGAAATATCCCAACAGCCCAAAGTGCGGCGTCCCCACATCAAGAGACTCTTATGAAAATCCATATAAAGTTTCTGTGGAAAATAATGATAGGCTGGAGTGCGATGCAAAGTGTATTGATCGGGCACATGCCAGTAATCCCAAACAAAGCGTTTGGACGAAGTTTCCTTCGGGTTGGCAAATTGCGAATCAAAAAAAGACCGAAGTTTTTTTGCGTCTCGATAGAACTGATCTTCAATCAGCACATGGGATTTTAAAGACACTGAGAGGCCATGCACTTTCTGCCACTGCGGCAGTCAGAGTCTTTCAGGCAGCTTCTGAAACAAAGGCCTTGGGATTTTTCGCAGGCAAAAAATCCGCAGTCCTTCGGTAATCCTGAATCGACTTGTTGGTGCTGACCTTCCGCTGTCTCCTGACAGAAAGGCGACTGGGGGACGCAGCGTTTGTTCCAACACATTTGCGAGCTTCCACACACTTCAGAAGTTTCACAGGGCAAACAAGAAAACACAGGAAGCTGTGGGGCGGGAGTGGTGAGCTCATAGTCTTCTCTGGCTTTTTTCCATCTCTCTAAAATCTGCTGGCAGTGAACTTCAGAAGAATTGCACTGAACAGAGGGAAGGCAAGTAGAAGAACCATCAAAAACGTAGCCAGTGAGACAGTCCATGGAGCTTTGTGCCTGGCGAAGGCAAAGGCCGGTTTCAGGAAGGCAGCGATAAGCATCGCAATTGCTGCCTTCACCCCGCTCGTTGGCGGACCAGCGCTCATTGAAGCAGAAATTTTTCTGAAGCTGGCAGCTGCCTTGAGTGCAGACTCCGCCCACTCCACATTCCGAATCGATAACACATGTTTTCGAGCATTGATCTTGGCCAAGAACTGACAAAGGCGTGAAAAACAAAGCCACAAGCAGCAGAGCTTTTCTCATGGTCTCCCCCCGGAAACATTTTAGAAGCCACAATTAAACCCAAGCAGCTCCGGGTTTCAACTAGGAAATTCGGGGTCTTGCAAAATCAACAGGTGCTTGACGAAGAAGGCCCCAGCCTGAATCCTATCTCTCAAGTCAAAACTCTATTTTATCAGGAGAGGTCTCATGGCTGAAATGGCAAAGAACGATTTTCTGCTGTCCACTGCAGATTTAGCCCAACTCGTTGGCAAACCCGCACTGCAAGTTCTCAAAGAGATTGAGGTTCTGGTCGGTCCGCTAAAACACAAAGCCCATTTGGAACCTCAAAAAGTTCGCCAGTACCTGAGCTCTTTGGGTTTTCAATACCCTCACCAGGTGATTTCTTTTCAAATGCTCAAAGGAGGAGTGGCGAAAACCACCTCGGCCCTTAATTTTGGATTAAGAGCGGCCATGTATGGTTCAAAGGTTTTGTTTGTGGATATGGATCAACAAGCCAACCTGACCTTTGCTTTGGGCCATGAGGCTGATGATAAACCGGTTTGGGTGGATCTGGTTGAGAAAAAAGCCAAAATCGAAGAAGCCACAATCACCATCGATGAAGGGATTGATCTGATCCCCTCAAGCCTCAACAATTCCGTTTTGGATCGAGTGCTTTTAAATTCGAACCGCAACTGGGCCCAAGCCGTGAAGGGGCCGCTCAAAGACATTCGCGCTTATTATGATCTGGTCATCATCGATACGGCTCCAAATCTTTCAGCCATCAACACGGCCGTGACTTGTGCTTCGGATTTGGTCGTTTTGCCCATCAATCCGGATCGATTTTCGCTTTTGGGATTGCAAAAGCACCTCGAGGATTTGGCCGACCTCGAAAAAGAATTTGAATTGAAAATCCAAAAAAGGGTCCTTTTGACCCGTTTTGATGCTCGTGAAAGCTCCAGCCACGAGATTCTGGCTCAGTGTCTAGAAAAGTTTGAAGATTTGCTGTTAAAGAGTTATATCAGAACATCAAGTGAGATCAAAAATACCATCCGCTCTCAGCGGACGATCTACTCGGTGAAATCCAACGCCAAAGCAGATTATGATCTCGTGACTCGTGAATTGCTGAATTTGGAGGTTTAAGATGACAAAAGCAAAACGCCGTCCCGGTCGCGATCCCGAAATGTCTCCTGCCCCTGGGGATGTCCATGGCGATGTGGCCATTGTCGATGTCGAAGAGAGCTTTGATTCGGCCGAATCCGTGGCCACTTCTGCCAAGCATGATGAAACGCCCACGGCTCACGCCACGGCCGAAGAATCTTCTCGGGGCGAAGACGTGTTTGAAGAGACTTTGAATTCACAAAAAGTGGAATTGAATTTCAAAGGCTCGGAAATTCTGCGAGCCAAATTTCCAAAGCCTTTCGAAGTGGCAGAACAAATTGCCACAGATTGGATTCAGGATGGGCGTTTCGAAGGCCTTCCCTTGGGACATCCTTTGGCTCAGTACTTTGCAGCCAAGGGGCTTCGACGGGCCAAGGAACTAGAAAAGAAAGTCATGGAAAGTCCGGTGACAGAAAAGCTGGCCATGCAGGCCCTGACGGCTGGAATGAAAGCCCAGGAAATCGTCAATCAAGTCCGCTCGAAAGTGAAAAAAGATTCGAAACCATGAGTCTGGAAGCTTCGATTCGGCAAAAGCTGGAATCTCATTTTGCCCCCACTTACCTTGAAATCGAAAACGAGAGTCACAAGCACTCGCGTGGTGGGGCAGAAACCCATTTTCGACTTATCGTTGTCTCAGAAAAATTCTCTGGTCTTTCGCGAGTCGACCGACAAAGAGCAGTTGCCAATCTGTTTGATCCAGAAAGGGCTTTGGGTCTCCATGCTCTTTCACAAAGGACTTTCACTCCGAGCGAATGGGCGGAGCTGAAGGACAAGCTCACTTTGCAGTCGCCGGCCTGCAAGCACAGCACTTAATCACTTAAATTCTTCGATTTTATTCTGCAGTTGCTTGAGCAGGTCTTTGACGTCATTGAGCATTTGTTGGTCGGCGGATAGGCCTTGCGGCTCTTGAGAGAGATCCTCCCAAGCATCCAGAGCTTTTTTAAGCTCATTTCTCGTCTCTAAAATCCGTTTTCGAGGCGAGTTTGTGTTTTTTTCTTTAACGTCTTTGCTGTCGTCCATGTTGAGTTAACAAAAGTGTACTCGACTCTCGTTGACAAGTTCAAAGAGAAAATGAAGAATGGGCCCCCTATGTCTCAAGATATTATCTATACAATGAAGGGTGTCTCCAAAGTTTATCCTCCGAACCGATTTGTTCTGAAGGACATTTACTTGTCCTACTTTTACGGAGCCAAAATCGGAGTTCTGGGGCTCAATGGAGCTGGCAAATCAACTCTGCTAAAAATCATGGCGGGAGTCGATAAAGATTTTATCGGCGAAGCTTTTCCAGCTCGCGCTTTGAAGGTCGGGTTTCTGGAGCAGGAACCTCAGCTGGACACCAAACTGACGGTCAAAGAAAATATTTTCTCCGGAATGGGCGAGCTTCCAAAGCTCATGCAAGAATTCAACAAGATCAATGACAAGTTCAATGATCCTGATCTGGATCCGGCCGAAATGGAAAAGCTGATTGAAAAACAAGCTCAGCTTCAGGAAAAAATCGAAGCCCTGAACGGTTGGGATATTGACCAGGTCATCGATAAAGCCATGGATGCTCTTCGCTGTCCGGATGGAGATTTGCCTGTCACCAATCTTTCGGGTGGGGAAAAGCGCCGCGTGGCACTTTGCCGCTTGCTTCTCTCGAACCCAGATATCCTGCTTTTGGATGAGCCGACGAATCACTTGGATGCCGAAAGCGTCCTGTGGCTGGAGCAATTTCTGGCTCGCTTTCCAGGCACTGTCATTGCCGTCACTCACGATCGTTATTTTCTCGACAATGTTGCCGGTTGGATTTTGGAACTGGATCGGGGAGAAGGCATCCCGTGGAAAGGCAATTACTCGTCTTGGCTCGAACAAAAAGACAAGCGCCTGCACCACGAGCAGCGCACCGAGGAGCGCAGGGCGAAAACCCTGGAGCGGGAGCTTGAGTGGATCCGCATGGCGCCTCGTGCCCGTCAGGCCAAGAGCAAGGCCCGCATTTCCAATTACGAAAACCTGATCAAAGAGCCCACAGCTGAAAAAATGCAAGAGCTTTCCATTTACATCCCGCCAGGCCCCCGCTTGGGTGATGTGGTGGTCGAAGCCAAAAATGTCCGTAAGGCTTATGGCGAAAAGCTGCTTTTTGAAAATATGAATTTTTCAATTCCTAAGGGCGCCATCGTCGGTGTCATTGGACCGAACGGAGCTGGTAAAACCACTTTGGTTCGAATGATCACCGGCAAGGAAAAGCCAGATTCTGGCGAATTCAACGTGGGATCCACAGTGAAAATGGCCTATGTGGACCAATCCCGAGAGACTTTGGATCCGAACAAGTCGGTCTTTGATGAGCTCTCTGAAGGTCAGGACCTTATCCGTCTTGGCAATCGCGAAGTCCCAGCCCGCCAGTATGTCTCCTGGTACAATTTCAGCGGTGAAGGCCAACAGAAAAAAGTAGGAGCCCTCTCCGGCGGCGAACGCAATCGCGTGAACATGGCCAAAATCCTCAAGCAGGGCGGAAACCTTTTGCTTTTGGATGAACCCACCAACGACTTGGATGTGAACACCATGCGAGCGCTCGAAGAGGCCTTGCTGGAGTTCGGCGGCTCTGCCATCGTCATCTCCCATGATCGCTGGTTCTTGGATCGTATCTGCACTCACATCCTAGCTTTCGAAGGCGACTCTCAAGTCTATTTCTACAACGGCAACTTTAGCGAATACGAAGAAGACAAGAAAAAGCGCCTCGGCGAAGAAGCCGCCCAACCCACCCGAATCCGCTACCGCCCTCTGCATTAATTTTGCGATCCTTTCCGGCGGGCCCAGCCTTGGGCTCGTCGAAATTTCGGATCCTCCATCAGCTGATTTGCAATTCGAGCCAAAACCATGGGTTTGATCTGCGAACTTCGCATTCGTTTCTGGTAACTCTGCAGGGCATAAGGAAGAATTTGTCTCCACATCTGGAGAGATAATGGCATTTGCGATTTAGGACGAATTCCATAAACCAATTCACACCCCAAAGCTTCAGCCATTTTTTCAAGAGTCTGCAGCGAAATCTTCTTGGCTGTCTCGCTTTTTTCAAGAGCTGCATAGGTTGCTTTGTGAACCTCGGCTTTTTTTGCAGCCTGGGAAATAGAAATTTCCTTGGATTCCCGAATTGTCCTGAGCCAATCCGAAATTAAATTTTGGGATGGTATAGTGAGAAAAGGCTCGACTCTTTCATCTAAATTCGCTCGGGCTTGAAGTTGTCTCCAAATCCAATAAGCCTTCTTAACTTCTCTTTCCATCGGCGCTCCTGTGGTACTCACTTTATCGTCTGTCTATGGGCAGACGATACTTAGAGTGTGCAATCAGGCTTCAAGAATCTGACCAAGTTCCAATGCATTCAGTTTAGTCGCGAGATTTGGAGGGTCCGAAAAGGGATTGGAGTTCGGATCGGGCGCGCAGGAGCGAGCGGAAAGCTGGAGCTGTGCCGCCTTGATCGGGGTGCAAGCGCAGGGCGAGAGTGCGGAAGGCTTTCTTGAGTTCTTTCGAGGAGAAGTTGGCGGCCAGAAGAGTGGCGCCGTGAGAGTTAAAAAACTGAAAAGCAGAGGCCTGCTGTGGATTGAAGATGTGGTCGGGACGAGGTTTCAAGGGTGGGCGATTGCGATGATAGGCCACCCTTGTTTGATCTTTTTGAAAGTGGATTGGGTCTATGTGACCAACAAGATGCGTCCAAAGTTCCGGTTGAGAGAAGGAGTCTTGAGAGTGAAATTGAGAGGAGGATGGCTTTTGAGAGGCTTCCTTCTCCATCTGAAGGCGGATTTTTCTCTCGAGAATTTGGGCAAATGCGGTGAATGAACCCATACCAACTGATCGGCTCAATTTGGGAAATCCAGAGGGAGTCTGGTCCTTTTTCCCTCGGAAATTGGACTTTTGGGCTAGTTTTCCCTCTGAAAAATAGGAAATTCCCTCTGAAAATGGCCATTTTGACCGCTTTTCCCCTCGAGAAAATGAAAATGAATGCATTTTTTTTTGGACAAAGGCTGAGAAGTGATTACACTAGCATCATTGGAAGAACCAATAACCCGTTTAAGGTTGAATCTTAAACGAACCACTTGTGGAGGAAAAATGGCAAAAAAGACAACAAAGAAAGCGACTAAAAAAGCCGCTACGAAGAAAGCTGTTACAAAAAAAGCAGCGACTAAAAAAACGGCTACTAAGAAGACAGCTTCTAAAAGAAAGCCAAATCCAGCTTTCATGAAGCCACTGACTCCGAGCGCGACTTTGGCTGCTGTTGTCGGTTCTGGCAATATGCCACGAACTCAAGTTGTTAAAAAACTTTGGGATTACATCAAGAAGCACAAGCTTCAAGATGACAAAAATCGCCGTAACATCAATGCTGATGACAAATTGAAAGCATTGTTCGGCAAATCAACTGTTTCTATGTTTGAAATGACTAAAATCGTTTCAAAGCACCTGAAATAGATTTGATTATAAGCAGAGGGGGGATCTTTTGAGGTCTTCCACCTGTGTTTCGATTGCAAAATATCGAAAAATCAGAGAAAACCCACTCTCATAAAGAGTGGGTTTTTTTATTTAAAAAGGGTGCTTATGGCCATTGTTCCTTTGACCAAGGAAGAAATCAAAAAAATGGAATGGGTCTGCCGATTGGCGGCTCGCACTCTCACGCACGTGGGAAAATTTGTTCGAGCCGGAGTCACCACCAATGAGTTGGATTTAATTGTTTCTGACTACACTCTTGCCAACAATGCCAATCGCGCTTGTTTGGGCTACCACGGCTATCCGAAGACAATTTGCACTTCCATCAATAGCGTTGTCTGTCATGGCCTCCCGGATGAAACCAAGCTCAAAGATGGGGATATCATCAATGTGGATGTCACCAGCGAGAAGGACGGCTTTTTCGGTGATTGCTCAGCCACTTTTATTGTCGGTCAGGTCTCAGATAAAATTCGCGATCTGGTCGAAGTGGCCAAAGAAGCCCGCGACAAGGGTATTGAAGTCGTGCGACCTCGCGGAACGACTGGCGACATCGGCTTTGTCGTGGATAAGTTTGTCACTCGCCGGGGTTACACCACAGTGAAAGAGATTGGTGGCCATGGGATAGGGCGAAAATTTCATGACGAGCCTTTTGTGCCCTCCTATGGAAAAAAAGGCCGGGGTGAGGTCCTCGTTCCTTGGCAGTGCATCACTGTGGAGCCCATGGTCAACCAGGGCAGTGCCGAATTCAAAGAAGTCGACATTCCGGGCTCGACTATTAAATACTATGAAACAATTGATGGAAAATTATCAGCTCAATTTGAACACACAGTGCTTGTGACCGATACTGGTTACGAAATTCTGACATTGGATTGAGATCAAAGAAAGAGGAAGAGCATGTCACTTCAAACGACAAACGGGAAGACAAAAATGACAAAAGCAGGTGCCGGAAGCGGAAAGACTTTGGCGAAAAAGCCAACAATGAAATCAACGACAACTGTGGACTATCGAGTCTGCAAAGAGGCAATGGAAAATCCCAAGGTCTTTGCTGAACTGGCTCGTTGGGGCCGCGAAGAAATTAAAATTGCTGAAAAAGAAATGCCAGGACTGATGTCCCTTCGCAAAGAATTCGGCAAGCAAAAGCCTTTGAAAGGCGCACGCATCTCGGGCTGCCTTCATATGACAATTCAAACAGCTGTGCTGATTGAAACCCTGATTGAGCTGGGTGCTCAGATCCGCTGGTCTTCTTGCAATATTTTTTCAACTCAAGACCATGCCGCAGTGGCGATTGCAGCTGCTGGAATTCCAGTTTTCGCTTGGAAAGGTGAAAATGAAGAAGAATTCAATTGGTGCATTGAGCAGACAATCACTGGCTGGGGCTCTGAAGGCTTCAACATGATTTTGGATGACGGTGGGGATCTCACCAACATGATGCACGAGCCGAGATTCGCGAAAGAAATGAAAAAGATCATCGGTCTGTCCGAAGAGACAACAACTGGTGTTCACAATTTGATGAAACTGAAAGAGCAGGGCAAATTGAAAGTTCCTGCGATCAACATCAATGACTCTGTGACCAAGTCAAAATTCGACAACCTCTATGGCTGCCGCGAATCTTTGGCTGACGGAATCAAGCGTGCAACTGATGTGATGCTGGCGGGTAAAGTCTGCGTGGTTGCTGGTTTCGGCGATGTGGGTAAAGGCTCTGCCGACAGCCTTCGCGCTTACGGCGCTCGCGTTCTGATCACTGAAATTGATCCCATCTGCGCTCTGCAGGCAGCGATGGAAGGCTACGAAGTGACCACCATGGATGAAGCGGCCCCACAGGCAGATATCTTTGTCACTGCCACTGGCTGCTGTGATATCATCACTGAAAAGCACTTCACCAAAATGAAAGACAACGCCATTGTCTGCAATATCGGACACTTTGATATTGAAATCGATATGGCTTGGCTGAATAAGAATTCAAAAATGCGCGAAGTGAAACCTCAGGTCGACATTCACGTTCTGAAAAATGGCAAGCAGGTCATTGTTCTGGCCAAAGGCCGATTGGTGAATCTGGGCTGCGGCACCGGACATCCGAGCTTCGTGATGTCGAATTCATTTTCAAATCAGGTCATTGCGCAAATGGAACTTTTCACCAACCGCGATAAGTACCAAGAAATCGAAGTCTATCGCTTGCCAAAACACTTGGATGAAAAAGTGGCGGCTCTTCACCTGGAACAAATCGGCGTGAAACTCACCAGACTTTCAAGCAAGCAGAGCAAATACCTGGGCATGGATGTGAACGGTCCATTCAAGCCTGAACACTATCGCTACTAAGAATGAAAATTCGTTTTTTTCTCAAAGCCTGGGCGATCTGCCTGGGCTTTTCTTTTCCAGCCAAAGCTAAACTTCTCGAATATCGAAATGGCGAAGGTAGAATTTTAATTCTTCAATGCTTTCTTTGATGTCATCCAAAGCGCGGTGAGAATTGGTCTTGGCATATTTCACATTGTACTTGTGATTGAAAACAATTTTCCAACTGCTCACATCCAGCATGCGATAGTGAAGCTGGTCGGCGAAACGGTGCATGTACTTGTTCAAGAAAAGACGGTCTTGACCGATGGAATTGCCGGCGAGAATGGGCTTGTCTTCTTTTTTCTCAACTGTGGGCCAATGGGTTTTGAGAAGCTTGGTGAGGTCCTCTTCCACTTGATCTGGAGTTTTGCCAAAGGGGATTTTGGCTACCAGACCGGATTTGGTGTGGTGCTCCTTGTTCCAATCGTCCATGCGGTCCAAATAAATATTCGGTTGGTTGACCACAGCTTCGTAAGTGTCCAGGACATTGAATTCCCAGTCGGTGATCAGAGCTGCGCATTCGATGATGACTTCTTTGTCTACATCCAAGCCTGTCATTTCCAGGTCGATCCAAAAGAGTTTGTCCTGCGAGATCTTCATAGGTGAAACAGTGTGGCTCGAAATTCATGAAACATCCAGGCAAGGGGCGTTAAATGCTTGCATAATTCCTCTCCCTCAAGTTCTATGGGAGGATGGATTTTCTTTCGCAATTTCAGCTGAAGGGGCGACGGGCCCTCGTCTGTGGCGCGTCTCAAGGGATCGGGGAAGCAACGGCTCGAATTCTGGCTCAATTGGGCGCCGAAGTCGTTTTGCTCTCAAGGCGCGCTGAAAGTCTTCAGAAGTTAAAGTCCGAACTGCCAGGTCAGGGTCATCAGATTTTGGCTGTGGATTTAAGCTCGACAGCCGAACTGGAAAAAGCTCTGCAGCCTCTTTTACCTTTGCACATTGTGGTGAACAATGCCGGTGGTCCCAAAGCCGGGCCACTTCTTAAGGCGACGGATGTTGAAATTCTTGAAGCCATGAAAACTCATTTGCTGGCTTCGCAAAAAATTGCACAACTGACGGTGCCTGGAATGCAGAAGGCAGGTTATGGCCGCTTCATCAATATCATTTCGACTTCGGTGAAAGCTCCCATTCCAAATTTAGGTGTTTCCAATACGGTTCGAGGGGCCATGGCCAATTGGGCGAAGAGCTTGGCCCATGAGCTGGGACCATTGGGAATTACTGTGAATAATGTGCTTCCGGGTTATACAAAAACGCCGCGCTTTGAAACGCTTCGAAAAGCAGCCTCAGAGAAAAGCAAAGTTCCCGAGTCTCAAATCGAAGATCAATGGAAATCCAGCATTCCGCTCTCTCGGTTTGCTGAGCCCTTCGAAGTGGCCAGTGCGGTTGCTTTTCTGGCAAGCCCAGCGGCTGGTTATATTTCTGGAATTAATTTGCCGGTCGATGGGGGCAGGACGCCGAATTTATGAAATTCGATCTTTTTCTTTCCATCTGCCAAACTGAAGTGAATGGTTACACTCCAAGTGAGAAGCAAATGTTTCTCAATTTCTTTGATCAAGTGAAGTTGGCAGATCAGTTGGGTTTTGGAACGGCTTGGGTGGCTGAAACGCATTTGTCCTGTCAAGTGCAAAAAGAAAATCCCTCAGCTGTCATTCCTGAGTTCAAAGGCGAAATTGGCCTGAACACCGACATTCTGCAAATGGCTCACAAAGTTTTTGCAGTGACAAAAAATATTCATGTGGGATCCGCCATTCGCAATATCATCTGCAATGGCGGTCCTTTGGCTCATGCTGAAGCTGTTAAAACTTTTCTGACTTTGCATGGGCTCAACCCCGGAGAAAAAAGAAAATTGCATCTGGGATTTGCCGCCGGGAGATTTCCCTTTTCAAATACGCCTTATGGTTTTTATCCAAAGACTGAGCTTGAGAAAAAAGCTTGGGATGTGGTGAAGAATAAGTACTTTCAAGAAGCCACCGAAATTTTCTTAAGAACTTTGCAAGGCGAAAAGTTGTCTTCGAAAGAAATTTCAGATCGCTTTTTGCAAGAGTCCGATTTCCGCGACGCCAAGACTTGGAAAGAATGCTGGGATCTGGCTGAAAGGGAAAATCGCATTCAAGGTCAGCAAATCCGCTTGGATCATCACTGGAATTTTGAAAAAGTAGGGATTTTGCCATTTGAAGCTCCGCTTGAGTTTTTGGATTTGACAATTGGCAGCCACGATCCAGAGACACAGAAGCTTGCCAATCAGATTTGTCCTGTCGGAGTTTTCAACCTTTCCATCACTCCTCCGCAAGTCATTGAAGAGACTCATCAAAGAATGCAGTCTGTGTACAATCGCAAAGGGGGAGCTTGGCGACGGGATCTGATGCCAAGAACTTTGCTTTTGTTTATTGATGAGATTTCGTCAAAAGCCCGTGAAGCTTCGCAAAAAGCGTGGGAGAATTATTGGCGAGCGATGGAAGGGACCTTGGACCCGAAAAAAGTTCAATCTGCTGTTGAAAACACAATCGCTGGAAGTCCGGGAGAAGTCCTTGAAAAAATCCAGCAGAAGTACAATCCGGCAGATCGTTTGATGTTGTGGTTTGACTTTAATAATCACGACAGTGAACAAGTGAAAAAAGCCATGACGACTTTTATGGAAAAAGTAGCACCAAAGTTGATGTAGTGGAGGGGGCTTTATGATTGCATTTCGTTACCTGGCTCAATTTTTAAAAACAAAGAGACTGGAAGAGGGGTTGACCCAAGCCGAAGTGGCAGATGCCATTGGCGGGATTCACAGCCAGTTTGTTTCCAACTGGGAGAGGGGAGTGAGTTCTCCGCCCGGGTACTGCATTCAGAAATTGATTGAAGTGCTGCATTTAAATCGTGAAGAGCTGGTGAGAGCCATGCTTCAGGATTCAAAAGCGGTCATTGAAGCCAAGGTCTATCCGAAAAAAGCGAAAGCTCGGCAGAAAACAAGTAAGAGAGGATAAAAGTGTCTGATGTTTTGAGAGCTTCAGGATTGATTCTTGAAACCCCTTTAGAAGCTTCGATTGTTCAATCACTTGAGAGAGTGGCATCGTTGATTCGCGGGCGTGGATACCCTTGTCAGGCTTCGTCCAAGCCAGCTTTGGTTCGATTGCCAATGCTTTCATCAGAGCAAAAACATCAGGTCCTTCATCAGCTTCAAGTCTTGGAGCAAATTATTTTTGCCAAAGAGCCGGAGGCTCCGCCGGTCGAAAAGGGCGAGCATTCAGAGAAAAACATCGTCGAGCAGGCTCTGGATTTTTACAATCTCGAGATTCGCGATGATTTTTGGAGTCGGGTTAAATCCAATGAAGTGATCGAGATTTACAACCAAAATCAGATCCAGATTTTTCGAACTCTCAATTTCTTCAATTACTGTGGCTATTCACTTTTGGATCTTCTCACCAATGAATGGTACACTCTTTGGCAGCGGCCCTCGACCATTCTTGAAGCTTTAAAGACAAAAGCCGAAGAGGTCTTTTCTGGTGTCACTTCAGGGGCTCAAGCTTTGAATCTTTCCAATCATCTTGTTCTTGAAATTTTCAATTCTGAGAAAGATGAATTCTTTTTGCCACGCTCGATGTTGATTGAGTTTGGAATTCTTTGTCCGCTTTATCGGAGAGATTTGCCGATCGTTCAAGGCGCTTTGATCACTTCGTCTGTTTCGAATCTGACGATTGGCAAAGAAACAAATCGAATGGCCGTTTTATAAACAAATTTCTTTTTTAGTCTTGTCTGCTGTTAAATTTCAGGAGAAAATGGTTTTTCATCTACAGAGTGAGAATTGAAATTATTGAGGTTGTTATGGCAGAATTTCATCACTTAGGCGCCTATCTAAAACAAAAAAGAACTGATGCTGGTTACACCCAAGTGGAGCTAGCTGAAAAGCTGGGTGATATTCACAGCCAGTTTGTCTCCAATTGGGAGCGTGGACTTTGTGCTCCTCCCGGGCACAGTTTGCCAAGGCTTGTGGATATTTTAAAGCTCAGCCGAGAGAGACTGGTTGAGGTCATGGTTCAGGATTCTCGGGCTGGAATCATGGCCAAAATCTATAAGAAAAAAGCTAAATCCAACAAGAAGACAGCTTAGTCGATTCTTTTGACAGTCAAAATTTTCCTAAAAAATAGGCAGGAAGCAGGATTTCCTGCTTTTGGAGGCGGCTTTTCCAGAAGCCCTCTTCATTTTTTAATTAAAATCGGTTAGCTTCCGGTCCATGACGAATCTCGATTATCAGAAAATTGGCTTGAGCCAGGGCTACGTGATCCGCTTGGGTCAACCAGCTCGCCAGTTGGTTCATAGGCTCCTTGATGAGCAGCAGCCAAAAGCGGATCAAGATCCCTGGTCGGATCTTCCGCCTTCCACAGAGCTTTTCGTGCGTCGAGTATTTAAAGTGGGCCGCCTGAAGGTCGCTTCTTCCTTTTGGGAAACACTGAAAGACAATTATGGCTTTGAGCTTTGGAGTTCAGAACTTGAATATGTGGTGGGTTGCGGGAAGTTTCTGTCTTTGACCAGCTACAGCCAAGAGGAGCTGCTTTCAACTCCTTGGAATCAGCTTTTTGAACGGGATCCCATTCATATCCAGCAGTTGCTCACGGCATTTCAAAGAATGATGGAAACCCAAGAGCCTCAATTCAATGTCACGCCTTTTCATGTGGTGAAAGAAACTCAAAGCGTGAAAAAGGTTTCGTTGATGGTGGCTATTCGGGCCATCTATCCTTTTTACTTTGAGGAAATGCCAAATACTCCAGCGGGCGCTGTGGCCCTCACAGAATTTAAGCCGCTTTCTTCTTAGAATGTGTTTGAACTGATCCCAAGGCGTGCAGATCCTGCAGCATCGCTTCGTAGGATCGAGCCGACATTTTGAGATTTTCAACAATCGCTTTTTGGTCGCCCGGTGGCAGGCCAGAAATAATTTGATAAGCGCTTTCCAAATGACCTTCGTCTTCTTCGGCGTGCAATTTTAAAAATGTCAGGGCTTTGGTTGTTGTCGAGGCCTTTGCCAAGGTCTCTTTGCCAAATGTGATGGCCAGAGCTTCGAGAAAAAGAATGTAGCCCAAAAAGCTCACTGGATTGACGTGTTCAATTTGATAGTACTGTGAGCCGTAAAAAGCCCGGGTGGCCGGAAGCTCTGCTTCCAGGGGGCGGCCCAGAATTTTTAAGTCATTGAGGAGCATTCGATCATGACCTTTTTCTTCGGCCAAGTGTTCAATGCAGCGACGGTGATAGGTCGGGTTGTCGATGCTTCGTCCACAAGACAATGCGAGCATCGGGGTCGAGTGGCGGACAATGTAATACTGCTGCGAAAGCCAGTGGCCATACATCACAGCGTCCCGCCAAGGGTAATTCAAAATCAGAGGCGAAATTTCAACCATGAGCTGTTCGACTGTTTTCTTCATGCACTTTTCCTTTGCGAGGGAAATGGAATCACTGATGCCTCTTTGACAAGCGAAGAGTGATTTTCCTTTTGCGTCCAGAGCTCATCAATCAGACTTTGGACTTTCTGCAGGGGATGCCCGTGAAGTTCCGAAGTTTTAGCGAACATCACTTTGCAGACAATTCCATGTCGGTTGATTTCTGCGTAAGGTTGAGGTCCATATTTGCCACCAATCTTATCGGCTTTCATGTCGACTCGCGAGTATCCCATCACAGCCGTGTAAGGAGTGTAAGTGGCCAGTTTCAGAGTCAAACCCATAATCAAATCCGCCGGCTGGATTTTAGTAAATTTTCCTCTTTGATTGGGATGTACAGTCACCCATTCGATGGTCATGACTTGCTCTTTTTGATTCTGCAGGCGCTTTTTGAAAGCTTCAGGGGCTGGTTCGAAATAGCTGAGATCCAAAACGCCAGCTAATTGAGAATTCATATTGTTGAGGAGGCTAAAGGCAATTGGATTTTGCTCTCCATCATGAAGAACCGAAAGCATTTTGCAGCGATAGAAGTAATCAGCAGAAAGGGTCTCGTGCGCTTCCGTCAAAATGGGTTCATAGACTTCTTTCCAGGTCTGAAAGCAATGCGAAACCAATGTCGTTTTGGCTGTGGGGACATCGGCAAGTGAAATGATTTCGTACTTCATGTTTCCCCTTTTTCTAAATGAGCCAGTATTTATCCATTCGGAGCCGTTTCGGAAAACTTAAGAAACTTTTTGCCAAGCCAATTTATAGATTTAAACTTGTTTATAGATTTTTGCAATTTAGCAGGAATTTTCGTCTGAATCTGCGACATTTTCAGGCCCAGATTGAAACACTTTTATCTTGTCATGAGACTGATCTTTAGACTTGGTCTCGAGCGCGGCGGTGACGAGGGTAAGCGTCGATTTGTCCGTCCATGCGATGGCTCCCAGACGGCCATCCGGGCCGTCTAGCAAGTTTTTAGGAGAGGAAAAAGCGAGCGACGTTCTTAAAATTTTTTAGGGAAAAAGTTTGACATGATTTTTCGCTCTTTCATCTTGGCTAAGAGAGCAGATTTTTGTGATTTTGGATTTTCTGGAATTTTCTTTGTGATCGCTCGGAGGCGAAGGTCCTATGGCTTTTGCGATTTTGTTTTCAAGCTATTCTCTCGCTGTTTGAAAATGCTCTGAAAAAACTCGTGTTACAACACATGCACGATGAAACAAAAAACAAATTCTAATATGAAATCATTCGGTGGTGAGCTTCTTAAGGGAAAAAGAAAAACGAAAAGGCCGCTTTCCACCAAGCAGCC
>JBGGMM010000013.1:0-2503 GCA_041288045.1 Pseudobdellovibrionaceae bacterium
ACTTCGGACCTTCGCCTGTAACTAAGCGATCATCACGTTCAACTGTAAATATTTTTGTATCTTTCCATTTTAAGTCAAAGAAGCCGTCCTGCCCGAAAGTGCCACCCCATAATTTTTTACAGAATTGTCCGCGGCAATCAATAACATTTAATTCGGCATCTACGTAGCCGGCATCAGTTCCATTAGATGTTAAAACTAAGAACTTCTTATCAGGAGAATAATGCTCTTCATCTCCAGAGCCCAAATTCGCGCAATTTCTAAGATCAACATATGAGACAGTAGTGCCCTCTCCTAACTTCTCAGTAAATTCGACTGATAAGAAATTTCTATCACATATGACTTTTTTTACAGTCTCTCCACCGTCTGTCTCTGGCCCAATATCCAATCTAAGCTTTTTTATTTCTCCGTTTGCACATTTAAATTCAGCATTCAAAGTATGGCTTTTCGTATCTTTTTTTATTTTTAGCCAAGGGGTCTCATAGACATTTTTATGCTCAAAAAACTTACTGCTTTCAAAATCTTTACAGTCGTTTTTATTGTAAGCCTTTAATAGGCTCTTGCTGCTTTCAGCAAAACTCATTGAACAAAAGAAAACCAAAATTACAGAGTGCAAAAAACTTATCTTTACCATCTTTAAATGTTGATGTGAAAAGGTCCTGCCGTCAACAACCCAAAAATTTTGACCCATCACATGGCCAGAAAGGTTCTGCTTTCTAATCAGGCCTTATAAGAAAAAATCGGAATCCTCACTCCTCAGCGTGCGCTCCACCAGAAAGTCTCGAGCCCCACCACCAGAGGGCAGACGACAGCAAGAGCACTGGAGCACAGATCAAAATTCCGCTCTTGAGAGATCCCGTCATGTCGGAAAATTTTCCGATGAGGGGTGAGCTGATGGCGTCTCCTAAGATGTGGCAGAGGAAAATGGAGATGGCCATTGCGGAATTTCTGAAGGTTGCTGGGACCTTAAGAAGAGCGACGTTGATGGGGCTTGTGGAGGTGAAGAACAAAAGTTGCGTGATTGTGAGAAACACGATGAAACTGTTCATGGTTTCGGCTTGCATGCAGAGGTAGAAAAATGGCAGGGCTAGGAACATTGAGATGGCGCAGGTTTTGAGGTGGCCTTCTTTTTTTCTTTTTTCTAGGGAATCGCCGATCCAGCCACCGGCTAATGTTCCAATCAAGCCGCTGACGACGGCGATGCCGCCGAAAATGGTGTTGGCGTGAAGTTGCGAGACTTCGTAGGTTCTTTGCACGTAGGTGGGGATCCAGTGGGCGACTCCGCCGACGACGAAAGTGTAGGCGCAGTAGCCTCCGACGGCTGAGAGATAGTATTTGGAGCCCGCGATGAATTTGAAGACGGCTTTGAAATCATATTGTTCTTTGTTGTGAGAAGCTCTTGGGTCTTTTAGAAACCACACGGCTGCGGCTAAGAAAAGGCCTGGGAAGCCGACGATGTAAAAAGCATTTCTCCAGCCGACTGTGGATCCCAAAAATCCACCTAGCACGTAACCAAGAGCTGCGCCGACAGGAAGACCCGATGAAAAGATGGCTAAAATTCGGCCGCGTTTTTCTGGTGGGAAATGCTCTGATAAAAATGGGATCGAGACCGAAGTGAATGCCGACTCCCCGACGCCCAGAAAAAAACGAGAAGTCATCATCACGACAAAATTCTTCGCATACCCAGTCACAAAAGTCGCCACACTCCAAAGGCCAATACCAAGACTGAGGATTTTCGAGCGGCTTCTCGTGTCCGCAAGCCAACCAAAAATCGGAGCTGTGAACATGTAAGGGATCATGAAAGCTGTGGCGAGAAGCCCTGCTTGAAAATCAGAGAGCCCAAGATCTGCTTTAATCGATGAAAGAACCGCGGCGAGGATAAAGCGGTCAATGTAATTGAAGTAATTGACCGCAGTCAGGAACACCAGAGCCTTGCGGGCTTGAGGAGACTGTGTCTGCATTATTTCTGGCAGTAATCAAATTGTTCAAAGTAGGAATCGCAAGCCGCTTGAGTGAATCGGCAATCATTGCCATAGCCCCACTTCGAAGCAGACGGACACTGAAGATCGTCGCCACGTGTGACAGTTGCAGTGAAATTTCCTTCGGCCACAGTCGTGTCATTTTCACTCAGATCAAAGTGGATGTTGTTGATCCCTTCTTTCAAGAGCGGTTTTTGAGACAGGGTGTGGATCCCCAAATTGAATTTCTTTTTGGACTTTCCGGCTGCCCCATCATAATCCCCGTCTTTTTTCTTTTCTGATCCATCTTCACGCGTGGAGGTCAGTTTGACTTTGCTCGCATTCACTTGCGGACCGACGAAATAATCAGTCAACCCCGGGGACCAGAGATCAGCTACGCAGAAAACGTGGTGAGTTTCAACATAACCGCTGGCGGGATTTCGGCAGTACAGCGAAAGATTACCGCGGATGCGGTTGACATGAAAATCATTGCCTTGACTGAAACCTGCGGCCAATGACTCTTGAGTCAAAAGAACAGTGGCAGCGAA
>JBGGMM010000014.1:0-2981 GCA_041288045.1 Pseudobdellovibrionaceae bacterium
ACCACAATTTGAAAAAAAGAGTCTGTGGGATAATGGCTCAAAGCTTGGGCCAATTTCAAAGCTTCGCCAGAGGAATCGGCCCCACCAAAAAAGCAAAGAATTTTTTTCCTCGCACCAGCGGCGGAGTTTTTTCGCTTCAGAGATAGAAGTTCTTTTCTTAAAATTGCAAACCGGGAACCTAAAAAGAGCGAGGTATCCAGAGGCAACAAAGACGAATAGAGATTCTCTTTTGAAAATCTGAAATTCTGATCCACAAGCGCATGGCATTGATGTTTTCGATCGGCCAGATCATCAATGACAAACACAAAGGACTTCGAATAAAAAGATGACTCCCATTTTTCATCTAAATCATAGTGATCAACGACCACGGCTTGAGGCGATAGATTCTGAATCGTTTTGATTTCCTCAGCCACTGAAGTATTTGCTGCAATCAAAGTCAGAGCAAAACCCTTTTCGCGAGCGCGCTCAGAGATATGACCTGGCAGGTCCCGGCAGAAAAAATGAATTTCTGGATGAAATTCTCGAAGCTGCTCAGCCAAGGCCAGGCATCGTATCAAATGACCTGTTCCCATTTGGGTGGAGGAATCACAGCGAATGGCAATCATAGCTTTTTTTGCTCAATGGAAGAGTTGATTCGCGCGAGCTCTGGATGTTTCAGCAAAATCTCTGTGATGGTGGCTTCGTTCAGCTCATGAGCTTTGAAATCCAAAATCAATTTTTTGATCAATTCAAAGTCTGCAGCTTCATCCACCGTCAGACGGAACTGAGAAGCAGAGGGGTTTCGCTTGATATGATGAAATTTCGTTTTGCCATGCTGATTCTGATAAAAATAAGGAGTGACATGCTCTCGCTCCACCGGACTCTGGGCCAATCTGTGAGCTTCTTCGAGCATTTCAAAGGAGAAAATCTCAAAATCAAATCCGCGCGCATAAGTTCTTTCGATGCAATTGGAAAGATAAAGCCAAGGAGTGTTGAGCTTTTGATAAAGGGCAATGGAATCCTTGATCAAGTATCCGTCAATCAAAGGACAGTCCGAAGTCACTCGCACAATGATTTCAAATCCCTGTTGCACAGTCGCTAGAAAAAATCGAGACAACACATCATTTTCATCGCCCCGAAAGGAAGGAATTTTTCTTTTCTCGCAGAGGTCGACAATGGGCTGATCGCTCGAAAGCTCAGTGGTGGCCACCAGCAAAGGAGCTTGAGCGGTCAATAAGCGATCCAAATGATAATCCAAAAGTGTTTGAGCACCGATTGGTTTGAGAACTTTTCCAGGAAGCCGAGTGCTGGTCATTCTCGCTTGAGAAATGATCCCCACTTTAGGCATGAAAAAAGTCCTTCACAGCCTGAATGACTTTTTCTTGGTCCGCATCGGTCATTCGATGAAACATCGGCAGACTGAGCGCTTGCGAGTAATAGCGATCCGCATTCTTCAAGCTCTGGGGTCCGTACTTTTGCACATAGTAAGGCTGCTGGTAGATTGGGATGTAGTGGACTTGAGAGTAAATGTCTTTGGTTTTCAAAAATTCATAGAGAGCTTTGCGCTTTTCAGTCTGAATCACATACAGATGAAAGGCATTGCGAACATCTGAGCTTTTTTTCTGAGATTTCAAAGGCAAATTTTTAAAAGCTTCATCATAGCGAGAGGCAATTTCCCGGCGACGTCGCAGGTTTTCATCAATTCTTTTCAATTGCGAAAGTCCCAGAGTGCAAAGAATATCCGGGATTCGAAAGTTCATCCCCAGAGCCTGCATCTCGTGATACCAACCGCCTTCTTGGTGAGTGAATTCAGAAGAGTCTTTGGTGATTCCATGGCTCCGAAGCAGTCGAAGTTTTTTGGCAAGAGCATCTGAATTGGTT
Organism: Pseudobdellovibrionaceae bacterium; assembly: GCA_041288045.1. Classification (GTDB taxonomy): domain Bacteria; phylum Bdellovibrionota; class Bdellovibrionia; order Bdellovibrionales; family Bdellovibrionaceae; genus 21-14-0-10-47-8. The sequence continues at coordinate 1,861 of JBGGMM010000014.1, forward strand.
GTGACCATCCCGCCTTCGCCAGTGGCGATATGTTTGACGGGATGAAAAGAAAAAACAGTCAGCTCGGCAAATTCGCCATTCCCAGCCCGGTGCCATTTGCCATCCGCCGTGCGAAACTCGGCGCCAGGAGCGTGAGCTGCATCTTCAATCAGCCAAAGACCGTACTGATCGGCGATTTTTCTCAAGTGAGAAAAATCCATCGGGTAACCAGCGAAATCAACAGCCACAACTCCAACATAGGATCCTTTGGGCGCTTTCGCCAATTTCTCTTCGAGCAAATCCAGATCCATGCAAAATGTTTCCGGATCGATATCGATAAACTCAACATCAGCCCCGCAATACAAAACACAATTGGCAGAAGCGACGAAAGTGTTCGGAGTGCAAAGCACTTTCTGACCCGGCTTTAAATCCAAAGTCATCGTGCAAAGATGCAAAGCGGCCGTCGCATTATTCACAGCCACAGCATGTTTAGCGCCGGAAAACTGCGCGAATGCTTTTTCAAATTTTTCGACTTCAGGTCCCTGGGTGAGAAAATCACTTTTCAAAGTGTCAATCACAGCCTGGATGTCTTCTGCGGTGATCTCTTGCCGTCCGTAGGGAATATTTTGACTCATGTCACACCGAGAAGGACGGGTCGACGTGGGTTTTGACCAATCGGCGGATTTCATCAATGGTGAGCCACTCAGTGTTCATTCCTGAATTGTATTTGAATCCCTGAGGAACTTTTTTGGCGTTGAATTTCTTGCTCCAAGCGGCTTCATCCCAAACCGGAACTCCAGGATTGATGACGTAGTATTTGCCGCAATCAAAAGTATTCAAAGAATCCGTCTCGGTGATCATTTCTTCATGAATCTTTTCGCCGGGCCGAACGCCCACCACTTCAGTTTTGCAATTGGGAGCCACAGCTTTGGCAATATCAAGAATTTTGTAAGAAGGAATTTTAGGAACAAAAAGCTCGCCGCCCCAGGCGTTTTCGATGGCATAAAGAACCATGTCCACGCCCTCTTCCAGAGTGATGTTAAAGCGGGTCATTCCTTCATGAGTGATCGGGATTCGACCGGTTTCTCGTTGCTTTAAGAAAAAGGGAACCACTGAGCCACGAGATCCGAGCACATTGCCAT
>JBGGMM010000015.1:0-10477 GCA_041288045.1 Pseudobdellovibrionaceae bacterium
TTTGAAAAGCAAACATCACCTGACTGATGCGCAAATCCAAGCCATGAGAGACGGCGGCCTGACCTACCCGCAAATGGCCATGGCCTCTCGACTTTCAGAAAAATCCGGAAAGACAGTCGATGACATCCTGAAAATGCGCAATGATGAAAACATGGGCTGGGGGAAAATCGCCAAAGAACTGGGGATTTCACCAAAAGAAATCGGCCAATCGGTGGCTGCGCTTCGACACGAAATCCATATGGATCGAAAAATTGCTAAAGCCGAGCGGCAAGAAACTCGTCGAGCTGAAAAAGCCGCGAAAAAAGCCGAGCGCATGGGCAAAAAAAATCACTGACCTTTAGCATTTGACAGCTTGCCTTGACGATCTCCTCTTTCGCACCAAAATAGAAAGAGGAGATTTTTTTATGGCCACCACACTCACCATCTGCCCCAAGTGCGACACTCTCAATCGGATTCAATCCGAATCCGCTCTGCAAAAAACCCCAACCTGTGGAAAGTGCAAAGCCGAACTCCAGTTACATGGCTTGGCTTCTCAAGTCAGCGCTCGCAATCTCAAGCGTATTTTAGCAAAAGCAGAGCAACCAGTGATCGTCGATTTCTGGGCCAGCTGGTGCATGCCCTGCAAAGCCTACACCCCGACATTCGAAAGAGCTTCCACCACCAACACCAACGCCATTTTTCTGAAGGTCAACACCGAAGCCGATCCTCAACTGAGCGCTGAACTGGGAATCCGCGGAATCCCCACCACCATCGTCTTTAAAAATGGCAAAGAATCCCTGAGACAACCAGGAGCTTTGCCAGAAGAAATGATTTCGCAGATGCTGAGATCCGTGTGATTTACTGAACCCGTGTCGGACTTTTGATTTTCTTCTCTGATTCGATCCATGCATTCATCTTGGCCTCAAGAACTCCCATTGGAAGCGAGCCAGAGCCCAAGGCTTGATCATGAAATTTGCGAATATCAAAACGATCTCCGAGAGCCAGCTTGGCTTTTTGCCTGAGCTCTTTAAATTTAAGCTCCCCGATTTTATAAGCGAGAGCCTGTCCAGCACTGGCAATGTAGCGGTCAGTTTCTGATTTGATTTCTGTCTCTTCAAAAGGACCATTGTCCCTAAAGTACTGCATGACTTGATCACGACTCCAACCTTTGGAATGAAGACCTGTATCCACAACCAAGCGAATCGCTCTCCACATTTCCATCATCAACTGACCGTACTTCGAGTAGGGATCTTTATAAACCCCAAGCTCCTCGCCTAAGCTTTCAGCGTAAAGTCCCCAACCTTCGCTGAAAGCCGTCGACCAGAAAGAATTTCGAAATCTTGGAAATCCAGTGATTTCCTGAGCCAAAGCAATTTGCAAATGATGACCCGGAACAGCCTCATGAAGTGTGAGGGCTTCCATTTTCCATTTGTGTCTCGATTTGAGATCATAGGTATTGGCTTCAAAATACCCAGCCCTGCCATTCTCTAGGCTACCATTCAGATAATAGGCTCCTGGCCCCGAGGTGGCCTTATAAAGCGGCATCTCGCGGACTCCATAGGTCAACCGCGGAAGACGTCCAAAGAGCCGTGGAAGCTCTGGATCCACTCGCTTAGAAATCTCGCGAAAACCAAAAATCAATTCATCCGCGCTCTTGGCGATAAACTGAGAATCTGTCTTCATGAATTGATCAAATTCTTTGAGCGATTTTTTAAATCCCACCTTTTGTCGAATCAAATCCATTTCACCGCGAATTCTCGCCACTTCTTGCAATCCCAATTGATGAATTTCATCGGGACTCATTTTTGTGGTGGTGTGAAATTGCGCCTTATACTGATACCACGCCTTGCCATTCGGAAGCGAACTCCAAGCCACATCTTCCCGAGCATGCGGCATGTACTCGGTCTTAAAATATTGTTGAAGCCTTTGAAGCGCCGGCATTGTTTTGGTGCGAATCACCTCTTGAGCCTGCATTTGTAGTTTCGTCTTTTCTTCAGCTGGAACATCCAATTGAATTTCCTGAAAGCTTTCATAGAGGGGATTTTTAGAAAAGTCCGTGCTCAGCAAAGCTTCGAACTGACTGGGGACAGTGGCCAAGACCACTTTGGGCGGCATCACTTGTCGCTTGAGGCCCTCTTTCAAAAGCACCAAAATCTGGTCCACTTGGGTGGGAACTTTTGCCAAGCGTGACAGCCGATCCTGATAATCTTTTAGCGTCAGGCGCGGTTGCGCCAAAAGCACACCCGCAATTTCTTGCTGAATCCCATCCATTTGATGGATCGGCAGAAACTCATCAGGAAACTGAAACGATTCAACCGATCGATCGGTCTGAAATTTGAAAAGGCCGAAAGTCACAGCATCTTCGCCTTTCAAATTCTTTCTGGGGACTTGATTGAGAACTTTCTGCAAAGATCGAGTTTCCTCTCTTCTTTGCTCGATCGCTGCCAGTGATAGATCCGAGAGCTGATCATTCAAACCCGGATAGCCTTCATAAGTCGCCCACTCGGGAGAGTTGTGCATCGACCAATCCCAAGACATTTGATAGAGCTTTTCCAATCGCTTCGGCAAAGGCCCTGTCGATTTCGACCAATCGTTTAGTTTTTTTTCAAAATCCGTCATGGCAATCGCGGAAAAAGAAAAGAAAAACAAAACTGTGGCTAGCATCAGTTTCATGACAACTCCTTTGAAGTTTTTAAAATCAAGAGGCTTAAACGAATTCGCCCTTCATGATCATGGCTTCACCCTTCACGCAAGTTTCACCGGATTGCTTTTTCACGACTGTTTCAATCGAAGCAATTCCTTTTTCGACACGCAAAGAGGCCACATGAAGTTCAATTTGAATCACATCATCAATAAAAACCGGTTGAAGAAACTTCAGATTTTGCGAAAGGTAGATGCCGCCAGAACCAAGCTCCATGGCAAGAGCTCTGGAAATCAGAGCTCCGCAAATCATGCCGTGAGCGATTCTTCGACCAAAACGGGTGTTCTTGGCGTACTCATCGTCCAAATGAATAGGATTAAAATCACCGGACATTTCAGCAAACTGCCGAACCATTTTATCAGTGACCTGAACAGTGACTATTTTGCGATCGCCAACTTTAAAGTCGCCCATCGAATCCTCCCCGCGAAAAAAACCTATTAAAGTATATTCGCAGCGAGTTCTGCAAGCGCTGATCGCTCCCCTTTCGTCAATGTGACATGGGCCGCAATCGGTTGGCCTTTGAATCTTTCGACAGCATAAGTCAAACCGCTGTTCGCCGAATCCACATAGGGATTGTCGATCTGGTAAATATCGCCAGTCAGGACCACTTTGGTGCCACTGCCGGCTCGAGTGATAATCGTTTTAATTTCGTGTGGAGTGAGATTTTGCGCTTCATCGACGATCAAGTACTGCTTCGGAATGCTTCGACCCCGAATGTAAGTCAGGGGCTCAATATTCAGCATCCCTTGATTGATCAATTCTTGAGCACGACCGGCAGCTTTTTTATCAGCTCCCATCAAAAATTCCACATTGTCAAAAATCGGCTGCATCCAAGGATTTAATTTCTGCTCAATATCCCCAGGCAGATAACCAATATCACGGCCCATTGGGAAAATGGGACGGCTCACGAGCAATCTTTGAAAGCGGCCCTCATCCAAGGTTTTGTGAAGACCAGCAGCAATTGCCAAAAGAGTTTTGCCTGTTCCGGCTTTACCCACCAATGAGACAAAAAGAATTTCGTCATTGAGAAGGCAGTCCATTGCAAAAGACTGCTCGACATTTCTGGCATGAATTCCCCAGATGTTGTCAGTGCCACTGAAAAGCGGGACAATGGCCTGCTCGGCCGCCGAGTAGCGGCCGATGGCACTGTGATTGGGATTGCTCGCGTCTTTCATGATCAAATACTGATTGGCGTGAAGTTTCACTTCAGGCACAAATCTTTTTTCTTTGTAAAAGCTATCGATTTTTTCCGGAGAAAGCTCGAGCTCTTGATAGCCTTCGTAAAGATCTTCATCAGAAAGCCCATCGGGCTCATAATCTGTCGCAGTCACCCCCAGGACATCAGCTTTGATTCGCAAATTGATGTCTTTGGTGATCAGCTCCACTTTGATGCGAGGAAACTGCTTTTGCAGAAAAATCGCTGTTCCCAAAATTCGATTGTCGGCCTTTTCAGTGTTGAATTCGGCTGGAAGCCCGGCCACGGAAAAATCAGCATTGATATGAACAGTACTTTCGGAATTGTCGAGCTGAACGCCTTCTGCCAAGGAACCTTTTTCTCTGAGCATGTCGACAAAGCGAGAGAACTGTCGGGCGTTTCGGCCGTTTTCACCTGGATCTCGTTTGAATCGATCCACTTCTTCGATGACTGAAATCGGGATGTGAATGTCAGCTTCTTTGAATTTCATCAATGCCAAGGCATCGAACAAAATCACGTTGGTATCGAGAACTACTTTGCGCCGCTTGTTTTTGGAAGCTGTGGAACTAGCCAATTGAAAGTCCCTCCGTTGACAAATTGAATAGTGAATACCAGCCCTCTCATGGACTGGCCCTTCGTCTATTCGACAACAGTTGAAAGACTCTGTCTATTAGGAATTGATGTTAGAAACCAGGATATCGCCTTTGTCGTGCTTCAAAGATGCACTGACATTTTCGATGAATTTGATGAAATGATGGAGCGCAACATCATTGATCGTCCCGCCGACGAACTCGCAGCCGTGGCGATGCACTTCTTCGTCTTGAACATCGGTGATGTGCTTCACTCTCACAACGAATGGAAAGTAAGTCTGGTGATTCAAGTAAACTCGCATGGCAACTTCTTCGCCAACCTGGAAATGCCCCTTGCGGAAGTCAATATCAAAGGCGAGACCGTTCTCATTGACATTGAAGAGGGCCACTTTCATCAATCCCATGCCAGGAACCACAGTGTGAACGGCAATGAATTCGGTCAGGATGGTTCGGCGAACCTGGCGTCGATCCTGGTTCACCACTTCGGTTCTGATTTCAGTGATATCCACAACAGAAGCTTCGTGATTCTCAATAGTTGTCTGGTTAGAAGCTGACTTGGCTTTTGACCGGGATCGAAAATCAATCACGTCACCCATTTAGAACCCCCTGTTAAAGGCACTCTTTTCTTATCGGCGGAAAATGTTTCATCTTTAGCCGTTATCGGTTGAAGGGCCTTTCAAATCGTCCTAAATTGGTGCATAAGATGCGGGTTTTACAGGGAATTCTCCTTAGTTTATTCCTCCACTTCCTTTTGGTGTGGAGTTCGCAGTTTGCTCCTTTGCTTGCAGCTAAATTGGAGTCCGAAGCCATTACGGTCGAGATTCTGGATGAGAAAAAATCTCAAAATGAAACACAGAAGCAAATCGTTCGTGACACCAATGTCCCTGACGAAGTCAAAGCTCCTGAATCAGAGAATCCAGCTGATTTTTTGTCAGCTCACACGCAGCGGGTGAAAAAGCAAACTCAAGCCGCAGTCAGCGGAATGACACAAAATCGAGACGGTCAAACATCGCCCGAAGAGAGCAAAAGAGAAAATCGGCCCCAACAAAACTCTTCTCAGAAATCTGATCCGCGGTTCCCGGGAGGGCTTGAAGCATTCACACCCAAATACCGGACGGCCCCTTCGCTCCCGCAAGAGCCTAGCCAGGATCAAGGCCTTTCGACAATCGGCGAAGCACTTCCGAATGACATTGCAGTGGGTTCATTCACAGCTCTCAATACGGATCGCTATTTGTATTACTCTTTTTTCGCGCGAATTGAGGAAATGATCCGTTTTCGCTGGGAATCCGCAGTTCGCGACGCGATTGATTCGACCCCAACAGAACGATTGAGTCAGAACGTCTCTGGGATTTGGACGACACAAATGGAAGTGTGGCTAAAGCCCAATGGCGAAGTCCATTCAACGCATGTGATGAAAGGGGCCGGCTTGAAACGCTTTGATCTGGCGGCAACCCAGTCCTTTATTCAAGCTCGGATGTTCCCCAACCCGCCCAAAGAAATGGTCGAGTCCGATGGCCTGATCAAATTGAAATATTCTTTCCAAGTTCGCTACGAGCCGAAAGTCTTAGTGAAGTCCAGCGACTGATTTCACAGTCATTGCATCGTCAATTCCAGTGCTAAAATAAGAAAATGCGAAATTTCATTTTCTCATTTCTCATCATCTTCTCAGGCCCGTTGGCTCTGGCTTTGCAGACTGAGCTCGGCATCAACTACAACTATAAAAAATCGGCATTTGATGGCGACAACAACACCGAGCAGCAGTCGGCAACTGGCTCGATCTCATTTTACTTTTGGGAAAAAGTGGCACTTGAACTGAGCTACACAAATGGCCTCTATGTGAAAAAGGAAAAACAACCGACCACGGATGCCAAACTGCGAACGACCACTCAATACACGGATGTGTATGGAATGGACCTGATTTATATTCTTTCGGATCGAAAAGCAATTTTTCAGCCCTATATCAAAGGTGGAGTGGCCCAAGTCCGAGTCAAACAAGTCGTTCAAGATGATGGAGCCAACCCGTGGGATCTCACTTACCAGGGCCTTTCCCCAAGCTATGGCATTGGCTTTAAGTTCTTTCTCACTGAGGCTTTTGCCTTGCGAGCCAGTTACGACGGAATCCAAACCCCGACCAACAATGACACAAAAATTAACGACATCACAGGACGCGTGGGCGTCTCATGGATCTTCTAATCAAGGCATTGGGATTTGCCATTCTTTGTGTCAGCATCTCTGGCTGCCAAATGGGATACTATTTTTCGAGCGCATACAATCAAATGTCCCTGCTCAATCAAAGAGTGCCAATTGAAAAAGCCCTTCAAGATCCGACATTGAGTGAAAAAGAAAAAAAAGCTCTTCAACTGGCACAGAGAGCCCGCCAGTTTGCCGAAGGCGAATTGCATCTCAAGTCGACAAAGAATTACACCAGTTACGTTAAGCTGGACCGCCCTTACGTCACTTATGTTGTCAGCGCCTCACCGAAATGGGAGCTCAGCCACTACGACTGGCATTATTTATTTGTTGGAAAAATGCCCTACAAAGGATTTTTCAATGAAGATGACGCCAAAGAAGAGGCCGAAGAACTCAAAAAGAAAGACCTTGATGTCTATGTGCGAGGAGTTTCCGCCTACAGCACACTTGGTTGGTTCAACGATCCCCTGCTATCCTCCATGGTCAAGTATGAAGACCATGAATTGGTGAACACTGTGATCCATGAAACTGTGCACGCGACTTTGTACATCAAAGGCTCGGCTGATTTTAACGAGCGCCTGGCTGTCTTTCTCGGCAACAAGGGAATGGAGCTTTTCTACTTGAAAGAAGAAGGGCCTTCGTCGCCTTCGCTCAAATTAGCGCTTCTGGAAAACGAAGATGAAAAACTTTTTTCCAAATTTATCAGTCGAGAGATCACCGACCTGGAAGAATGGTACAAAAATCAAAATGAGAAAAACGAAGAAATCAGAAAAGCCCGTCTGAAAGAAATTCAAGCCCGTTTCACAAAAGAAATTGAGCCGCATTTGAAATCAGATAACTATCAAAAATTCAGCAGCATGGATTTGAACAATGCCCGCCTGTTGCTTTACAAAACCTATCTTCAGGACCTGTCCGATTTTGAGAAGCTCTATGAAATGAGCGATAGAAAATTTGACACATTTCTGCAGAAATGCCGAAGCCTTGAGAATTCCAAAAATCCTGAAGAAGATCTGAAAAAGCTCATTTCCAATTGAAACATTCTTCTTTACAATAAGCTCTTGCAAGGAGAGTTCCCATGGACCAAAAAAAAGTCATCGAAGCTCTGAATACCATCTTGGAAAATGAATTGGCTGGAGTCGTCAGATACACTCACTACTCTTTGATGGTCTATGGACACAATCGCATCCCGATCGTCAAATGGCTTCGCGACCAAGCCACTGAATCTTTGGATCACGCTGCACAAGCCGGTGAGCACATCACCACATTGAACGGCCACCCTTCGTTGAAAATTGGGCCTCTGTTAGAATCCAACAACCACTCGATCAATGACATTCTAAAGGAAAGCCTGCAACATGAGAAAAGTCAGCTCGACAATTTGAACAGGCTTTTAAAGTTGGTCGAAGGGCACTCGATCTATCTCGAAGAATACGCTCGGGAAATGATCTGCGCCGAAGAGAATCACATCTCTGAAGTCGAAAAAATGATTCGCAAACCAGAATAAATTTATTTCTCTTCGATCAACTTTGGCGGTTCCAATTTTGACTCGGCAGGCGCCGAGTTTCGGTCCGGAGCTGCTAAAAGACTTTTCAATCGATTTGTCAGATCATTTTTCAAAATAAAGTACTGCGTGGCTCTTTCGGAGCCAAAAAGCCTTTCCACTCTTTCCACTTCTTCAATGGAAACTTCATTGTAATTTTTTAAATAGCGCTTGTGCTCAGAAAGCAATTTTTGCTTTTCCTTGAGGTTTTTTGCTTCCACCATCTTTTTCAGCACGTTCTGCAAATTCTCGTTGGCATCATGACGTTTTTGATTGAGGGCTCGGACTAAATCCGAAAAGGCCTTTTCTTCAGGCACAGACAGCTTCATTTCATCTGAAATTTTCCAGATAAAAAGTTCTTCAACACGGTTTTTTGAATCGATAGCGAATAGAAAAAGAGGAAAGATGAATGTCAGAATTCCAATCCAGAGCCTCAAATGCCTCGTCCTCTCCGAGGCCTTAGAATCAAGAGATCAACGGGTTTTCGTTGATTTCAGGAGGCTCTCGAATTGTTCCTTAGTTAAATGATCAAGGCTCTGACTGGCAACGTCCACAAAAAAGTCAGTTTCGTTTTGATAAGTCATTAATTGCGCCAATTCGTCGGGGTTTTCAATTCCATGGGTGGCCATTTGGCGAGACACATCCCACTCTGTGTTAAGACCTTTGTTGGAAAGAGAGTGCCCGAAATAAACTGCGACCAAGACCAAAGCCAGAGTCAGCGATCCAGCTTTCACTGCACGACGCTGTTCGGGATTTAAACGAAGCCTCAGTTTCGGTGGCGCTTTGATTTCTTTCTTATCAATTCCAGCCATGATTTTATCGTGCAGGTTCTCGAGCTGACTTTCCAAAATCAAGGGCTCACTCGCCCCTTCCTTCAGAAGTGTCTTTGTGTCCGAAATGGACTTCACCAGCTCCTGATCTTTCGCGGAAGCTCTGAGAAGTGCTTTCATATCTGCTCGGGTTGAAGCATCGACTTCATCTTCGATGAAATCGAGCCACCAGTTTTCACGGCTCATGATTCCACCTCAGCTGTTCGCTTTTCGAATTCCATGAAAAATCCTCCAACTTCTTCTGTCCATTGCTTGAGATCCTCTTGGGTCTGAAGCTCTTCCCTCAATCGCATCAACGCATGCCGGTAATTGGCCTTGGCTGTGTCGTAGGGACAATCCATAATTTCAGCGATTTCCTTAAAGCTCAGGTCTTCATAGATCCTCAAAGTCAGCGCTGTCTTTTGTTTGAAGGGCAACTGATCGACATGTTTTTGAATCAAATCTGCGACCGCGCTATGGAGCAATCCTGTTTCTGCAATCGCAGCCACCGCGAGAGGCAGATTTTCAACATCGTTGATCTCATCTCGCCGACTGCGCAATTTATTTTTCGCAGTGTTGATGGCGATTTGAAAAAGCCAACTGCGAAAGCTGGATCTTGCTTCAAAAGAAGCCAGTCTTTCGAAGGCTTTGATGAAGCTTTCTTGCACAATATCTTCGGCCGCATCCATGTCTTTGACAAACCTCACACTCAGTCGAAGCAAACTCTTTTGATGTCGCCGTACAAGCAAAGAGTAAGCTTTTCTGTCGCCGTTTCGAATCATTTGAATCACTTCGAGATCCGAAATCTGTTCCATAGACTGTCCCCTCCTGAAATTCGGTTAGCCTGTATTGAAACTTTTTTAGTCCGCCCATGGTCTAAGAAGTTTAAAGTGCCCCTCGCCAACCTTGCTTAAGGATTGTGCAACAACAGGGCCAGACATGTCAGGCAAAATGGCACTAAGTATTTGGAATTACTTATTATTTTTACTATAATCTTTGCTTATCTGTGCTAATTAGCTGCAGTGACTTTGTTTCTGCCGGACTGCTTGGATTTGTACAAGGCCTCGTCGGCTCTTTGAAAAAAAGCCGACCAATCAGATTCGTTGGAATTCCGAGATGACACCCCAAGTGAAATGGTCACTGGGATCTTATTGCCTTCAAACTGGAACTCATTGGATTCAATGGTGGTGCGAATCCGCTCTGCAACTTCAATCGCTGTTTTGATCGGAGTCGCATGCAGAATGATGACAAACTCTTCGCCGCCATATCTTGCAAAGTAATCATGTGAGCGCACCATTTTATGGCTGACAATATCAGCCAGTGATTTCAAGACATAATCGCCAGCCGCGTGCCCAAAAGTGTCATTGATCTTTTTAAAGAAATCGATATCAAAGACCAAGACGCTGAGCTCTTCATTTAAAAATTCAGACCGCTTGATGGCTTCTGGTCCCTTTTCCAGCAAAGCGCCTTTTGAGT
>JBGGMM010000016.1:0-4935 GCA_041288045.1 Pseudobdellovibrionaceae bacterium
GGTTTTTGCAAGCCACGAAGACAGTTACTAAAGAAATGCTGACCATTGAGGATGCGCCGATTATTTTTTATGTGGTCGAAGAGGCTGTCAAAGCCGGGATTGAGGACATTGTTCTCATTCAGGGCCGCAACAAAACAGCAATTGAAGATTTTTTTGATACTTCCTACGAATTGGAAGACAAACTTCAAAAAGATGGAAAACTGAATTTGCTGGAAAGAATTATTCACATCCGTGAAATGGCGAATATTATCAGCGTTCGCCAAAAGCAACCTTTGGGATTGGGACATGCTGTTCTTTGCGGCGAAAAAGTGATTGGCAATTCGCCTTTTGCTGTTCTGCTTGGAGATGAAATCATTGTTCCCAGAAATGGTGAGCTCTGTGGAATTGCTCAGCTCTCAAGAATCTATGATGAAACCAACGCCTCCACTGTCGCTGTGATGGAAGTTGCTGACGAAGAAGTGTCAAAATACGGGATTGCCGATGTGGAAAAAGCTCAAGGTGAGTATTTCAAGGTCCGCGGTTTTGTTGAAAAGCCAAGTCTTGAAAAAGCTCCCAGCCGATTGGCACTTCCTGGACGCTATGTTTTCTCACCAGATATTTTTTCCTATTTGAAAAAAGCCAAGCCCGGAGTTTTAGGCGAAATCCAATTGACCGACTCCATGAATGAATTGGCCAAAGACAAAGAAGTCTATGCCAGTCGTCTGGCTTCCAAACGCTTTGATGCGGGTGATAAGCTTGGGTACTTGAAGGCCAATGTTGAATTGGGTTTGCATCATCCCGAATTAAAAGAAGATCTCAAAAAATATCTTTTGCAAACCTGTGCAAAATTGAAAGAATAGAAAAATGAAATTTTCATTTTTATTCAGTCTTTTATGGGTTTCTTTCTCAATGGCTGCGATTCCTCGCGCCAACATGATTTTGGCTCGAACCTCTGAAAATGCCGGCAGCGGGATTTATCAAATCGAACAAGAAGTGCAATTTCCAAACGGCCAAGATGTCCTTGTCTTGCGTGAAACTTGGTTGATTGAAAATGAAGGCAGCATGAAAGTTTTGGTGACTGGGGTCAAAGAATTGAAGGACCAAGTGGCTTTCATGATTCAAATCAATGGTGGGACGCGATCACAGGGTTCTTCCAACCGCAGAGTTTCTGAAGATTTCATTGAACGCTATTTTCATATGCGTTCAAAAGAAGCTTTGGCTCAGGCAATGGCACAATTGAAGCTGGTTCCGAGCCATGTTCTAGCTCGAAAAGCTCCTAAAAATTTGAAAGATGCCGAATATCAGCCCGAAAGTTTTGTGCGCCTTTCACGCTCGGGTGGTGTCATCAATTATGCTTTCGGGTCACCATCACTCCCTGAAAAAGATTCGGTTGGTTTTTGGATCGAGCAGGATCAGTTTGTGATTCGAAAATTTCGCCTCCCTTCACAGGTAGAGGTGGTGGCTGATCGATACAGCTCTTACTCTCGCAGTTTGCAATTCCCCCGGACTCGCACAGTTCGTTGGGGTCCCAATCAAGTCACGATCCAAACCATTTCGGTTTCTGGAAAAGGAAAAGACGCTTGGTCCAGTTTTGGACAGAAATTTCCAACCAAAATGGAAGCTCTCAACAATCAGCCGGCAGCAGCTTTGGTCGAAGAATTTTATAAGAGGTTTCGTTGATGTCTCAGTACTGGAGCGTCGCTGTCGATGTTCCATTGCATGAGCCATTGACCTATCTGGCTCCCACCGAGCTCACTGCAGAGCTCAAAAGAGGTTTGCTTGTCCGAGTCCCGCTGGGTCGTTCCGATCGAAGCGTCAAAGGACTTTTGCTCACACCTGCTGAGGCCATTCCAGATGTTGAAATCAAAGCCATCAACAAAATTGAATCCGAGTATCAGGCACTCCCCGATTATTTCTTGAAATGGATTGAATGGCTGGCTCAGTATTATCTGCATCCCATCGGCAACGTGATGGTTTCAGCTTATCCGCCACTTTCGCGGCTTGAGAAAGCCAGAAAATCTTCAAGACCACCGGTGGTTCCGCAATTGGCCAATCGGCCTCCGCCTGAGCTCACAGAGGAACAATCCCAGGTTTTTGAAGCCATTCGAAAATCAAAAGAATTTTCGACTCATCTTTTATTTGGCGTCACTGGATCTGGAAAAACCGAAGTCTATCTGCGCCTTCTTCAAGAAGTTTTAGAGCAAGGCAAGCAGGCTATCGTTTTGGTTCCGGAAATCTCTTTGACACCTCAATTGATTCATCGATTCTCAGAGAGATTCGGAGATCGAATCGCAGTCCTCCACTCTCAGCTGACAGATCGAGAGCGCACCAATCAATGGTGGGAAATGGTTGAGGGCCGAAAAAAGATTCTCATTGGCGCAAGATCTGCTCTTTTTTGTCCATTGCAAAATATTGGACTGATCATTGTCGATGAAGAACATGAATCCAGTTACAAGCAAGACGAGAAGCTCAAATATCATGGTCGCGACGCTGCCATCATGCTTGGAAAATTCGCCAACTGCCCAGTGATTTTAGGCTCAGCAACACCCAGCTTAGAATCTTGGAAAAATGCACAGGAAGGCCGCTATCAACTGCAGACAATGGCCCAACGAGTGCAGAACCGCTCACTTCCACAGGTTGAAATTCTTGATTTAAGGTCACAAAAAAAAGATCCCGCACTTCCCTACTGGTTGAGTGCACCGCTCTTTCAAGCCATGCAGGAAACCTTGCAGAGAAAAGAGCAAGTCGCGCTTTTTCTCAATCGTCGCGGAATGGCCCAAGTGGTGCTCTGCCCGGATTGTGGTTACACACACGAATGCCCTAATTGCGACATTTCACTGACTTTGCACGGCCAGCACCATCTGGTTTGTCATTACTGCGATTACCATGAAAGCTTCCGACTGGATTGCCCTTCCTGCAAAGAGGGGGAAATGACTCCTCTGGGTCTTGGAACAGAGCTTGTCGAAAGCGAAATGCAGAAGCTTTTTCCCGAAGCCAAAGTGGCTCGCGCCGACCGGGATGAAATTCAGGGTCGATCCGATTTGGAAGAGCTCGTTCGTGGAATGGAATCTGGCGAAACCGACATTTTGATCGGCACGCAAATGATTGCCAAGGGCTTGGATTTTCCCAACCTCAACTTAGTTGGACTTTTGCTTGCCGATGTTGGCTTTAACCTTCCTGATTTCAGAGCCACTGAAAGAAGTTTTCAATTGATCACTCAGGTCAGCGGTCGTTCCGGAAGACACGTCAAACCCGGCGAAAGCCCAGGACGCGTTATCATTCAGACGTTCAACCCGGATCATCCCAGTTTGATCTTTGCGAAAGATCATCATTTTTCGAATTTTGCTGAGCAGGAACTTCAGCACCGAAAAATTCTGAGCTATCCCCCTTACGGAAAATTGACTTCCTTTCGAATTCAAGGAACTCATTTGCGTCGCGTGCAAGAAGCCGCTCGCCTCCTACAAAGAAGATCCCAACAGCTCAAGACAATGAACCCGGCCTATGAAAAAATTGAGGTCCTTGGTCCAGCTGAAGCGCCGATTTCCAAGCTGAAAGGGCAATTTCGCTATTACCTTCTTCTCAAAGGTCTCGATCACCGAAGCTTAAATTCTTTCTGTCATCAAGTCTGTGGCGATTTGAAGTGGCTTCCGGCTGCAACTCGAGTCAGCGTGGATGTTGACCCTCTTCATCTTCTCTAAGACAATAAAATTTCATGAGCCAATCGACTTGTCCCCGTTGTGGGGCGCCAGCTGCTAAGCTTCAACCTATTGAAGCCGGCCTGGCGGCAAAATTAAAAGAATCCGGTCAAGGTGACTTGCCAGCGCAAGTCTGTGGCAATTGCTACACTCAATTGGCAGGCACGATGGCTCGTGGCGGAGTTCTCATGGCTCGTGAAAAAGCTCGCGAGCAGAAAAAAATGATGCTTTGGAAAAGTCGGGTCAATCTGATCAAAAAAGTCCGGCAATGCATGCAAGATAAAATGTTTTCTGATGCCGCTGTCGCCTATGAAAAATACCTCAAAGTTCTTGAAGTGGTGTTTGATGCTAAAGGCGGCGATCTTTCCCCGGAGCAGTTCAAAGATTCGGCTCGAACCCAGGAACTCACTGTGGTGGCTTCTGTTTACTGGGATCTTTTGAGAATTTACGACACCAGTGACAAATATGGTGAACGACAAGCAGTTGCCGCAAAAAAATTGGCGCAGTTTCTAAAATTCACTCCGATTTTTCCCGATATCATTCGCAAAGCCGAAGCTTTTCAGAAAACCGCAAAGAATCCCGCAGTGATCAAAAATTTTCTGAAGCTTTCCTCAGAAGCGAAGGGTCGCTGCTTCATTGCCACAGCTGCTTTTCAATACTCTTCACCAGAAGTTGAAATTTTGCAGAAATTCCGCGATTCATTTTTAATTTCAAATTTTTGCGGCCGAATTTTCGTCAATATTTATTATTATTTGTCACCTCCTCTTGCTCGAATCTTGGACAAAGCCCCCTTGCTCAGGTCAGCCGTGCGTTGGAGTCTGCGGAAAATCATCAAATTTCTTCCAAAGAAGTAGATTCCGCTTCTCGTCAAAGACCTTAGATCTTGCAAGCTTCTTTCTCCTTTTGCGAAAATAAGAAACTATGCAATCGACATCTCGAAAATCGAATCATATCTACGATTATGCCGTGATCGGCTCTGGCCTAGCTGGTCTAACAGTTGCCAATGCGTTAAGCCGAATGACCAGCAATGTGATTTTAATTGAAAGCGCTGATACTTTTGGTGGACTCAATCGCTCGATCCAAACTCCATTTGGCGCCGTCAATAATGGTCTCCGCTATTTGCCTGATTCGGAGCTCTCTCAAAAGGCAATTGCCTTTCTGGAAATGCTTTTGATGACTTCACTTTCGCCTGAGTCTTTTGAAGCTCCGCCAATGACCTATGAAGCTGGTGGATTGCGGCCTTTTGTTGGCTTTGGCAATC
>JBGGMM010000017.1:0-19317 GCA_041288045.1 Pseudobdellovibrionaceae bacterium
CCACAGAGATTGGGACTTTTGCTCAGTGAAAGGCAAGCCCAGAGCTTGATTCAAGCTCAAACCTTTGATTCTGCTTTGAAACTTTCAGACCGCGTGGCATTTCAAAATGGCGGCTTGGCAGTTCAGTTTTTGGTTTTTTCAAGATCTGTTTAGAGTTTTGCAGCTCCCTCGACAATTTTTGCCAGCTCAGGTAAAAGGATCGGGATGAAAGCTGCGCTTTATCTCTTTATTTCTGTCGCTCTCACTCTCACAGCCTGCAGTCCGCGGGACCCAGAAATTCTCAGTGAAGAAGAAAAATCCAATCGGGGCCGCAGTTCCAACGCCAGCACCAGAGTTTTTCTGCCAAAAAATCTTGAGCTGGTGATGGCTGAATTGGTCGAATCCCGACAGACACAAGTGAAAGCGCTCTTAGCTAAAGCCGTCAGCTTGGCGGCGATTTCTGAAAAAGTCATTCAGAACGAATGTGAAAAAACCAAACTTGTCGAAAACACGGCCACCACTAAAAAATTTCGAATTTCCTTTCCTGGGAAATGCCGTCAACAAAAAGCGGATGTTTCAACATCGCGACTGGGCTCTTCTGAAATGACATTGAATTTGGATCCCAACGGGGCGCTTGAATCCTTCACTTTCACAACTGATTCCTATAAAGACTCGCCGCTCACTGCCTTTGGAATTCAAATGGAAAAAAAAGGAGCCAATGGCAAAAAAATGGACCTGCAAGAGGAGATTCAGTTGCAAGTCCTTCGGCAAGCGGACGGCTCATTTGAAATTCAAGACTTGAAAAGCGACTCTCTTTTGTCCTGGCAAGAAAAAGGCAAGCCCTCTTTCATTCAGATTGTCATGATTTTAGAGGAAGCTCTCATCTCGCAAGAGGGGGCTCTCTTGAATTGGACGATGAACACCGAAGCGATTGCTTGGCCCGAGGATGGAGAGAAAACAAAATTTGGTCTTCTGCTGACTTCAAAAAAAGAAGACAAGCAAGTTTTTGATTTCACTTTTCACTTCAATGGCTCACCTCGGTCAGGAACTTTGACTTTCAACGAGTCTGAAATTGTCGCCATGACAAAAAACGAAAAGAATAACAAGATCGATAAGTCTTCAAGAAAGCGCACCAAGTCCGAAGACATGGCTTGGCAAATCTGGCTTTAATCTTCAACAACCCTAAAAAGTCCTGAAAATTTCAAGACCCTTCCCTCATCGAAGAATTTACCTTTAAGATCATGCTTTGGGGGGATTCTTTCGATGAAAAATCAGAATTTATTTTTTTTGTTCGGCTGCTCGCTGCTGATCATTGCAGGTTGCTCAGGCCTTGGTTTGACAGTGATTCATCCAGAGGATCCAGTCGAACAGAATAAGGGAACGATGGCTGTGGATACCAGCGGTGGGCAGGTGAAAGTTGTTGGCACTTACACTTGTAAGCTGAAATCCATGGGAAATACTTTTTCGGCTGTGGGCAAGACCGAAGCTGAAACCCGCAAAGAGGTTATGGCCAAATGCCAGGATCGAACCATGATTTCTTCTTGCAAATCTGAAGAAGCCAGCTGTGTGAAAAATTAAGGCGGTCCTATTTTCGGGGGACAAGCTCTGCATAAATTGGCAAGTGATCACTGACCCCGACAGAGCTTTTTGGATTGAATCGGGCTGGTTCTCCATTCATTTCAACTTGGTATTTGCCTTCGGTGGACACTTGAATGCTGGAAGGGTCCACCTGGTAAGAAGCTTTTCCATCCATCAAATTCGGCGAAAATAAAAGCAAATCAAAAAACGACCAGACACCCTGATGGACCTCTGTTCCTTTGCAGTCTTTGCAGCCAATCAGATTGGAGACTTTCCACTGAGAGCTCAGAGTTTTTGCTTGCAACTGGTTCACGGCTTCTTCTTTGGCGGAAATATTGGAATCTCCTCCGGCCACAATCAAAGAAACGGCAGGCTTGGATTTCGCCCACAGGTTCAAACTATTGACGGCATCAACCCGTTGCTGAAGAGGATTGCTTTGAGAGGGAAAGTGAAAACCAAGGACTGTTAAAGTCTGCCCATCTGGCAATTTGAGTGGCACATCCAAAATGCCTCGAGACAGGGGCTTTTTCCAGTTTTTATCGGTAGGATCAACCGTGAAAGTCAGGCGCTGGAGCTGAGGCTTTCCAGCCAGCGGCAGGCGGGAGAGAACAGCCACATCAATGCCTCGCGGATCATCGCCCTCAATCAGAATTTCGGTTTGATAGCCAGCAGCTTGCAGGTACTCCTGATTCCACCTCTTTAAAATCGACAGATTTTCCACTTCTTGAAGAATCAAAATATCAGGAGCTCCACCGGGAGCGCTGAGAACGGCATCTGCGAGGCGTTTCATCTTGAGTTTGAGTTTGTCCTCGGTCCAATCGTTTTCCAGGCACTCTTCTTGGCGGTATTCGCTGTCTTGTTTTTCACAAGCCGCTTCGACTGCCAGGTTTCCTTTTTTGGAGCTCAAAGGCAGAAAGGGATAGTCCTGCTTGCCTTCATCATGTTGAGTGTCGAAAAGATTTTCGACGTTGAAAGACAGGATGGAAATGGCGTCTTTGCTTTTTTCTGTTTTTGGAGTTGATGAGCAGGACAGGTTCAAAAGCAGAAAAAGAGCAGGAAAAAGAGGACTGATTTTTTGTAAACTCTTCAACATCAATGGCCTTTTTTGAGAGGGAAAAACCTTCCGTAGGAATCACCTAAATCAAACACAATCTCAACTTGAAAAGCTCCTTTTGCTAAAGCATAACTTAATGCAGCAAAAGGGGGCTTTTGTGCGGGGAATGTGGGCTCTGTTTCTGACTGTCAGTGGGTTGGTCTCAATGGCTTGGGCCCAAGAGGGAAGCTTGAGCACCGGAGTTTCTCCGACAAATAATTCCAAATGGGGCCAGAGTTATTTCAGCTTCACTGGCACAGACATGCAAGCCGTGAACGATGGTGCCCCCAGCGTCAATATCTACAATTACCTTTCTTTGAATTACAAAAAAAATTCCAGCGAACGCTACAGCCTGCGCCCGGCTTTTTCCTATAAGACGGCAGGTTTCAGTGGCAATGGAGACCGTCAGGACAGCGAAGTTTATTTGAACGACGCTTACGTGAATTACAGCAACTATGACTTGGCGTTGTTGCCGGGCGAGTGGGCTCTTTCAGGCCAATTCCGATTTTATTTTCCCACCAGCGAAGGAGCTGCTGAGAAAAAGCAAATTGGCGAGCTCTATACGGAACTGATTTCTGAAAAACTGCTGGGCCAAGGTTGGGCGATTTCCTATACGACAAAGACCTCTTATTTCCTGCAAAGTCAGAAAGCTTATCGCTACGAGAAAGTTTATCCGGATGGCGGTAAAAAAATTGAAGCCAGGGCCAATCACTATGGTGAAATGGATCATTACTTCACGCTCAAAAAATTTCTGAATTCGACTTTTACTCCGGCTGTGGATTTGGGATTGCTGCATGAATGGAATTACACCTCTGAGCAAGTGCGCGGGGGATCGGCTTCCCGCAATCAGTTGAAAATTGCCCCAAATACTGAGATCCACCTCAACCGCAGTGCTTGGTTTATCTTAGGGATCGAAAATGCCACGGATCTCAATGACACACGTCTGACCAGTCAATGGGAAGACCGTGATGGGCGGAGCATCAAGTTGTTTCATCCGGAAAACACGCAGTATTACTTGATGACTTTCATTATGCTGTGATGCCAGAGTCATTGCCGTGAACCAGTTGAATTATCACCACTTATTTTATTTCAAAGTGATTGCGACTGAGGGGAGCATTTCCAAAGCCGCGCAGAAATTGCGCCTGGGTCAGCCCACGCTGAGCATGCAGCTCAAGCAATTTGAAGAATTTCTGGGGCATCACCTGTTTGAAAGAAAAAATCGCAGCCTGATTCTCACTGAAATGGGACAACTGGTCCTGAGCTACGCCAACGAAATTTTCCGTTTGGGCGATGAGATGATGGATGCTCTGAATGATCGCCCGCACACTCGCAAATTGAAAATTCAAGTCGGGGCGCTGGATAGTGTGCCCAAAAACCTCATCAAAGCCATCATGGAAAAAGCTTTTGAAACCAAAGACTGCCAGATCGCCGTGCTTGAAGGCGAAGGCCCCGAGCTGATGGAGGATTTGGTCAATCACCGCTTGGATCTGGTGATTTCCAATGCTTCTCCGCCCTCACTAACGAAAGAGAAGCTCTACGCCAAATCCTTGGCCAAATTTCCACTGTTCGTTTGTGGGGCGCCGAAATTTGCGTATCTCAAAGATGATTTTCCAAAAAGCTTGCAGGCAGCGCCCTTCATTTTCCCAACCATCCACAGTCGGGTCAGAAATGAGATCGAGCACTACATGGAAACCGAACGAATCCATGTCGACATGATCGCCGAAACTCAAGACACCAGCCTTTTAAAAGCGCTGGCTCGTGATGGGCAGGGTTTGATTGTGATTGCAGAAAATGCTGTGAAAGAAGAATTGGAAAGAGGCACTTTGATCAAGCTGGGCGATTTAGGAACCAAATACGAAGAGCTCTGGCTGATCTCGGCTCACCGGAAAATTCAAAATCCGGTGGCCAATATGTTGATGAAGGATTTCTCCTTCGACCTTCACTAAATAATTACTGAGTCCC
Organism: Pseudobdellovibrionaceae bacterium; assembly: GCA_041288045.1. Classification (GTDB taxonomy): domain Bacteria; phylum Bdellovibrionota; class Bdellovibrionia; order Bdellovibrionales; family Bdellovibrionaceae; genus 21-14-0-10-47-8. The sequence goes on from JBGGMM010000017.1 coordinate 4,613, forward strand.
AGGCTGCTTCACTCCACCTGCTCCAGGTGTATTCGTTCCTGTTCCGCCTTCGGATTTAGGAAGGGTCGTCACAGGTATTGTTGTGATCGGAGTTGTGGGTGTGGGAACTGTTGGTTTTGGTTTGCTCTTGTGATCATTGTCGCGCAAGAAAAGCCAAGCCAAGGCGCCCGCAATGAGGCCACCTGCAATCCATGCTCCGGGATTGCAGCGAATTGTATTTTTCTTTGAGCCATCTTTCTTTTCGCACTTATCTTTTTTCGCCACAGGCTTTGGTTTTTCTGGGCAAGAGAAAGTTGAGTCTTTAAAAAGTGCAGCGCTGTAATCAGGACAGAAGCAATCCCACTGGTCGACGTCCCATTTTCCGCCAGCGTTTTTGCACATGTCGTCTTCAGCATTCACATGGGCCACAGGGCTTTTGGAAACTACACCGGGTGTCAGTTCGCTGAGCTGCATATACTTGAGCATATCCAGATTTCTTGCGAGCAAATCCTTACAAGCTTTGGGTTGATCGCCTGCGCCCTTTTCTCGTCGAATGATTGGCATGCAGACTTCCAGAGCCTGTTTTCGGTAATTGGCAAATGCAATCATATGATCTTGAAAAAGATTGGCGCAATTTGGGTTCACTTTATTTTCGGCATTGAAGCAATCTCTGAGATGTTCAGCAGCATTGCTGTTGTTGCGGTTTTTTATTTTGTAATAACTTTCAAGAATTCGGCGGTAAGAAGCGAGTCGCTCAGGAGACCCTTCGACTCCATCCAAAGGGCTTTGCTCTCCGCACATCTGAGTGGCTTTTTCTGTGAATTCAGGTTGTTCATTTGATTTCAAACAGATCGGTGTCTCGCCTCTGGATCCATAAAAGAGTGGATTGCAGGCTGTATCGCCACCCGAGGACGAATCGCACAGGCCGTGGAAAGTTTCATTATGAGGGATTTTGCCAGGATAATTTCCAACTGGAAGCGGTCGGCAGCAGAGTCTGCCTGTGCTGGGGCAGGTTTCATAATTGCTGATGTGGCCGGCGACAACGCAACTGTCGCCCTGAACAACGGACTGAGCCCAGGCGGCTTCGATCAACCAAGGGACAGCTGGTGACTGAGCTGTCTTTTTCACTGGGTATTTTTCTTCCATCACTTTTTGCGCGGCTTCAAGAACCAGTCGCATATTGCTCAAGAGTCCCACTCTTTGCAGAGGGGGCAGCTTGGAGAATTGAGTGAGGGAAGGAAGATCGGAACGGTTGGCTTTCAGGTTCTTCTGTTTTCTGAGGTCTTTGGCGAGCTCTTTGTAGTTGGAATCCTTTTCAGCCATTGTCTCAACGAGAAATGGCAAGTGCCGGGCTTCAGTCATTTGGACTTTAGAGCCGTTCAATTGAAACTCATTTGGATTTTTGGGATTGAAGGCAAAAGTGAGAGTTTTTCCAGCCTGTGTGAAAATAAAATTGATCGTTTCATTGCCATTTTTGTCTTTGATGATTTGCGCTTGCGGGGTTGGCAATTTCGTCTTTCCATTTTCCTCTAACCAAGCTTCAACCACACCCCGGCTTTGATCATCATAGGCCCAGGCATTTTTTCGGTAGAAATCTTCGTAAGTGCCAGAGAAGGATTTTTTCATGGCCTGGTTCCACTGAGACTTTTGGCTCAGGTCCATGGCGGCCCATGTGACGGGTGAGTAAGCCGAGAGGCAGCTTGCGGTTAAGGCGAGGGCTAAGCGAAAGCGAATCATGGATCCTTCTCCTTATTTCTTTTCTTTGGCTGTTTGGGCGCGGCGGACTCCGCCAGCGACCGGGGCTTCATTGGTCGAAGCGATGGCTCGAGGTGGGGGAGCAGCTCGCATTTGAGTGACGACTGTGGAGCCCGTTTGCTCTTTGTAGAGTGCCGTGTTGCCAGCCAGTTGCACTGCTGTGATGGCGACAGTCTCTTTCTTTTTGAGTTTCATTTTTTGTTTGCCGGCCAGGATTTTCAGGTCCTTGGCATTTTTCAAATCCTGAAGGCTCAGAGTTTTGTTTTCGGTTGTGATCATTTTTTCGGTGCCAGTTTCGGAATTGGAAACCACCCACTGGATTTTCTTTGGCTTGATTTTCAGTTCCAAAGATCCAGTCATCGAGTGTCCCTCACAAGAAGCGGGGATTCTTTTCTCGCAATCTGTGCAAGCAGAAAAATCCTGAAGCTGGCAAGTCACGAGGGATTCGGCAGAACTCATCAGAGGAAGGAAAAAAAGCAAAATGGAAATTGTTTTCATATCAACTCCTAAAGCGGGCATTGGTACTCGGCTTTGATCGTTCGGCCAGCAGGGACTTTGGGATCAAAGAAAAGAGTTTTGTTTTCAACTCGGGTCGTGGTGGTAAAGGCCGGAGTGACTGTGACTTTCACTGTGCCTCCGATCGGCGCGCATTCCAAAGGCAAAGACGCCATGTCTTTGACGATTCGATCTTTGAAGTATTTCAAATTGTTCGAATAATCTAGATCACAGATGCTGCCAACACTTCCATTGGTTAGATTTGAAAGTTCGTTGTACTTGTTGCCGTAATGGGATTTGGCACCCGCTGCATCTTGCTTGCTCATGCAGTCGCTATCACCAGGGCGAACAATGATCGAATTGACTGTGAAGCGCTTGGTGTTGCCAAAAACTTCTTTGACGAAATTCACATAAGTCTGCGGCAGATCATCTTGCTCAAGAGCTTTGTACTCTCCAGCGTAGTATTGCTGAGAGAGATCTCCGCCCACGGATCTTTCGTCTTCATCTGAAAGAACAATCACAGCCAGGCCGGCTTCTTTTCGGTAACAGCCCGAAGCATCGGCGTAGCGAGTGTCTCCATTCCAAAGATGCCACCAAGCGGCCTTGATGGCGCGCTCATCATCTGTGCCAGCCCAACCAGCGCCAATTTGATTGATGGTATTTTGAAAGACTTGATAAGTGTTTGCAGTCGAAGGCTTTAAAATCCAAGGAGTCGTGCCAGTGACGCCAGCCCACAGACGCGAAGCTCCCCAGTACAATTGCGGATCGCTCGAAGTCAGCTGCTGAGCCCGAGTGACTGTTGCACACATTTGCCAATCGAAACCAGCAGTCGAAAGATCAGTCACAAAACCTTGCAGGCGACTGGCCAGCTTTTGATTATCGGCCAGCATCGAATTGGAATCATCGATGATCAGCTGAACGTCCAAATCGTTGTCCTGAGTCGTGACTTGCTTTGTTGTCGTCACATTGCGAACCGGCTTTGTCGGCACCACAACCGTCAGCGGCTGAGTGCTTGTGTAGTTGGTGTAGTTGTTCAAAGTCGCTGTCAGGTAAATCAAATAAGTGCCGGGGTTTTGCTTGATGAAATCAGGAGTCGCAGTGCAAGTGCTGAGTCCTGGCACAGTGACTGGAGATCCAGAGCGGGTCACAGTCCAAGCACAAGAAGCTGTCGTCGGCTGGCAGTTGCCGGTGATTTTAGGATTGGTCGACGTTGGGGTCAAAGTGAGCGAAGTCAAATTGCCATTGATCTTAGGGCTGCACTGAACGGCCGGAGGAGTGTTGCTGCCAGTGATGGTCACAGTCAGAGGAGCAGCCGCATTGGTGTAATTGTTATGCTTTTGAGCGGACGCAGTGAGAGTGACTTTGTAAACGCCGGCTCCATGAGAAATAAAATCAGGAGTGGAGACAGCCCCTTGAAGGCCGTTCACTGTGACTGGTGAAGCGCCTTTGCTCACTGACCAAGTGTAGGTGACTTCCGAAGGTGTGCACTCGGCAGTCACAGTCGGATTGCTCGCCCCGGGCAAAGTCAAAGAGACAGACTGCAAATTGTTGTTGAGAAAAACTTTGCAAGTGATGTCCTTTGGAATCTCTTCGTCAATCGGCCCCGGGTTCGGAATCGTGTTGGGTGTGGGCCCTGGAGGCTCAGGAACAGGATCCGAACTTTTGCTGGAGCTGCTAAAGTTGACGTTGTTGCAGGAAAGCGAAGTGCCGACAGTCAACACTGAAACTAGCAGGGCGACCCCGACTCGATGTGAAGAAAAAAATTTGAATTTCATGGAACTCCCAATTTGCTATAAGTCCCCGAGAACACTTTTCTTTATTACAGCACAAGAGTGGAAAATGGGGAATTGAAGTCTCCCATCTGGACTGGACCAAGGTTTAGAAATCAAATGGGAAATTCTATAAACAAGGAAAACTTGGGTTTTGCCAGGGGCTTTCCGCCAACTGGAATGTGAAATTTTCACTCTCAAAATCAAAGGCAAGATCAAAAGCCTGAAGGCCTATTTTCTCATAGGGCGCCAACTGAAGCGCAGATCCATACAGTCTGTCGCCAACAATCGGAAAGCCAGCTGCTGCGAGCTGAGCGCGGATTTGATGAGTTCTTCCAGTGATCAACTCAATCTCGATTTCGCTGAAATTCGGTGAAAATTTCTTTTGCCGCAGAATTCGCAAGCGGCATTCGGCCCAACCGCTTTGTGGATTTTTGCAAACAGTTTTCGGTGCTCTCGGAGAGGGTTCCATAAAATGAATCAGCTCGCCAAGCGGTGGGTTTTCGCCGTGAACCAAGGCCCGGTATAGTTTCCGAATTTCGCTCTTGGCAAGTTTTTGATTGATCTCACTTTGGTTTTTTTTATTTTTCGCAAAAATGATCAATCCACTTGTGGCCACATCCAAGCGGTGGGTGACATGCACAGTGTGAAGAAGCGTTTGACTGAGAAGCTGCGAAAGATTCTCCTTCAGATTGTCGACTGTGGCCGGAACGGGTAAGCCAGAGGGTTTATCGAGAATCAAAAAACTCTCATTTTCAAAAACCTTTTGCTCGGGCCATTGAAAAAGCTCCGTCGGAAAACGCCGCGGATTTTGATGAACGCGAAGATAGGTGTTTCTCTGAATTTGCACATTTTCAAGGCAACGTTTGTGATTCACATAGACTGAACCAAAGTCGCGCAAAAAGTGCACACGCTCAGGACTGAGGTGCAGTCTTTTTTCGAGGAGCTCATCCAGAAAGCCGGATTCCGAAGAAAGCAAGTGCTCAACTCCATAATTTTTTCCGCGACCTTCGATTAAACCCATGAGGATGCAGATAGCACAACGCCCCGAAGGGCGGCAAACTGTAAAAAACCTGGTAGCCTGCTGAGATATGCATTTCGCTCATGATCAGGTCTTTCAGACGCTCGCTCAATACGCCTACGAACCTTTGATGGTTTACCTGATTGTTTTCATCATGATGATTGCCAGTGGCTTTGGTTTTCCACTGCCGGAAGAGGTGCAGATCGTTGCGGTTGGAACTCTGGCGTATATGGGGGCCCACCCTGAACTTTTTCCGCCGCCCTATGCGGGAGCTCCGGTAATCAACGGGTATCAGGCGGCAGCCTTTGTCTCTTTTTCTGTCATCATTGCTGATAATTTGGTTTTTTGGATTGGCCGCACTGGTGGGCGAAAGCTCATGCGAATTGAAAGATTTCGAAAAATTTTTGAAAGCAAAGTGATGAGCCGAGTCCATCATTTCGCCCATAAGTACGGGGTTTATGCGGCTTTTATTTTTCGCTTCACGCCGGGGCTTCGATTTCCGGCGCATTTGTTTTTGGGAATGAGTCATTTTTCAGCAGTGGCTTTTTTCTTGGTCGATGCGCTGGCGGTGATCATCAGTGTTCCGACACAGATTCTTTTGATTTATCATTTTGGCGAACCCATTTTCGCCACACTTTATAAAATCAAAACCATTTTAGGAATCGTTCTCGGGTTGATTCTGATTTACGTCATTGGCCACAAACTGTGGCTTCGTTATAAAAGGTCACCGGCCGCGGATTAAGCGACTTGGTTGGTTGGATAAAGAGTGTCCAGCTCCAATTGACAGCTCACAAAGAGATGCGATTGGTTTTGAGCGGGACGCCCCGCCAGATCTGGCCAAAACACTTTTTCATAGCCTTCGAACAAGCCATAGAGCTCTTCGCGGATACGAAATAAAAGACCGGCATCAGTGCCCAACAGCCAATCCATCTGTACAATGTACAGAGTTTCTTCGAGCTCTTCGATGTTCATCGAGGAAAGAAAGCTCTTCGGCAGAGATTCCACCAGGCAGTGGCCGTTATGCGAGTAGGTTTGAAAGGTTTTTTCAAGGCTTTCATAAACTTCGGGCTTCATTCGCTCTTTTTGTTTTTTGAAATTCCAGTAGAGCATAGCATCGTTGGTGACGTATTCGGCCTTCGGCAGATAATCGGTGATCGAATCCACTTTGCAAGCTTCGTGGGCTGCATCCTGCACATGCGAATTGTAATCCAGAGCCACCAAAGCCCGCAAATTAAACAGCATCGAATGCACATAGTGAAGTTTTTCAAGCACGGGTTTTGAGAGTTTCAAATTGAAATTGTACAAAAGAGTCTGATCCATCTTTGTTTCCAAATAATCAATAGCTTGGATCAAATGGCAAAGATGTCCCAGGTCGATTCCCCAGGGGTGAAGGGCCGAATCCAAAGTTTCAGTGAAATTTCTTTCAAAATACTCCACCAGGGGATGTGCAGAGTCCTTCATGTGGTGGCGAAGGGCGAGCACGCGGGGTTGTGATCTTTCAAACAGCTCGTGATGAGGCTCCAAAGCCAGCCAAGCTTCATGACAGAAGGGGAAATTCATTTTTGGACCTGAAAAGGGAGATTTGAAATGCGGACTTAAATGAACGGCAGCTAATCCCACCAAAGCATCGGAAAAATAGTGAAAGGGATCCTGAGGGAATGCTTTTTTGAAATCGTCTTCTTTCCAGAATTCGATTTTTTGCGGCCGCAAAACCGGTCCCGCATTGACTTTGATATCAAAACCCAACCAGACTTGATCCTGAGAGGACTGCTTTTTCATCCCTGACTCCTCGATGACGTCAATATCTTCGACAAGGAATCGGAACTTTTCGGCAGTTCCTCAAGTCGAGATTAGCACTTGAGATCGGAGCTTTGATGAAGACCTATTCAGATTCCCACAGCCACCTCTCGGACCTTCGTATCGAGTCCGAAGTCGAGTCCATGATCCAAAGAGCGAAATCCCGCGGCATCACGAAGTTCCTCCAGGGCGGGGTCGGACCTGAGGACTGGGAAAGACAAAGAGCTCTCAAAGCCAAGCATCCGGAAATCCGCTTGTGTTTCGGCCTTCACCCTTACTGGATCGCTGATCATTCCGATGAAGAATGCGAGCAAGCTCTCAATCGATTGGCTCGAGAAATTGGACAGGCTGAGGCTCTGGGGGAGCTGGGTTTGGATCTTCGGCCACATATTCTCAAGGATTCAATGGATCGGCAGCTTGAATTTTTTCAAGCTCAACTGGAGTTGGCAGAAGTGGCGGGAAAGCCTGTGGTCCTTCATTTGGTTCGAGCTTTTCATGAGGCTGAAAAAATTTTTGATCTTTGGGGCGTGCCTCCAAGAGCTGGAATGGTTCATTCTTTTAATGGCTCAAGGACAGAAGCTGAAAGTTATTTGAAGCGGGGATTCTTTCTGTCGATTGGTGGGCCCGTCGTGCGACCTGACAATTTGAAATTGCACCAAGCCGTGCAAATAATCCCACTTGAAAAATTGTTAGTTGAAACAGACAGCCCGGATCAGCCTCCACCAGGTTGGCAAGGAGGCTGGAACGAGCCCGTCAGCCTCTGGGATGTGGCTGAAAAAATCGCTGAGCTGAAGAAGCTGACGGCCGAGGAAGTCCTTGACATCTCTAGCCAAAATCTAGAGAAAATGCTCACCTATGCAGACAAACGCCAATCCCAATTTCAATTCTGAAACGCAACAGCCCCAAGAAAATAAGTACGTCATGCACCGACGATTTGATCGCATGGGTCGTCTCGTCGGGGATGCGGCGATGGAAAAACTTTTCCGCACGCATGTGATGATCATTGGGCTTGGCGGAGTGGGCTCTTGGGCCGCCGAGAGTTTGGCCAGATCCGGAGTGGGCCGTTTGACGGTGGTGGATTTTGACGAGATCTGCATCACCAACGCCAACCGGCAGCTGCATGCCCTGCAAGGCCTGGTTGGCAAAAAGAAAGCTCTGATCATGGCGGAAAGGCTTCGCAAGATCAATCCGCAAGCGACAGTCCAAGAGCAGGTGCTTTTTTATAATGAGCAGAATTCGCCCCAGATTCTTTCTGACAAACCCGATTTTGTCATCGATGCGATTGATAATCTGACTGCGAAGGCCCATTTGCTGGCCACTTGCCGCGAGCTTCAAATCCCGGTGATCACATCGGCGGGAGCAGCGGCCAGACTGGATCCGCTGTCTGTGAAGCTGAAAGATTTGGCAGAGACGCACTCAGATCCTCTGGCTCATCAGATGCGAAAAATTCTGAGGCAAAGACATGGATTTCCGCGCGAGGGTGCTTTTGGAATTCCTTGCGTGTTTTCAGATGAAGTGCCCATGATGCCCGAAGAGCTGCACTACGATAACGGAGAGGGTTTTCAATGCGTTTGTCCGCAGGGACAGAATGATTTGCATTCTTGTGACAAGCGCCGCATGATTTACGGGACTGCCAGTTTTGTGACCGGGAATTTTGGTTTGGTGATGGCCTCTTGGGTTGTTCGCCAAGCTCTGGCTTCGCATTTGAAAATGAAAAACATTCCAGCAGATGCGGAGCAATTGCCATGAGCTTGATTCTTTTTTTTGGACTTTCCGCTTTGATTCTCGCTGTCGGACTGATTTTTTCAGTTCTCGTCGTTCGCCATCATTGGCAAAGATCGCGGACTTTCAAATCTTTTTCTGATCCCTCGGTACCAAAAGACGAGGAGTTGACTCGCTGAAGTCCTGTCGAGAGACAGAGTTGCTTTTCAATCTCATCCGCGTATGATTGAGGTCATGGATGTGTTGAAGCCTCTGAACCGCTTGCCAAAGTCCGTATTAGAAAAAGGGATTTTGGGATTTGAAATGGCAAGGTCCCTGACCTTTTTATCGCAAAATCTCTTGCTGCTGGCGCTGAATGAAAAAGCCCGAGCACAAAAGCCCGAGTTCGGTCCGCAAATCCGACAGATTCTCAAAGATCTGACGACGCTTTTAAAAAAAGATGCCGAAAATATTGTCAAAGGCGTTTATCCTCCTGAAGTCCTCAAGACGGAATCTTTCAAAGATTTTTTCTTTCGCACTCCGCAGATTCTGTTTGATTCCTTTTCAGTGACCAAGCGGCGGATTGAGCACCAATCCAAAGATTTTAGTTCTGAGGCCGCCGAGTATTTGCGAGATGTGCCGGATTATTTTCAGCGCAACTATCACTTTCAGACTGGCGGCTATCTCACTGAAAAGAGTGCGAATCTCTATGAGCACCAAGTGGAAATTTTGTTCTCAGGGGCGGCCGATGCCATGAGGCGCTTGATCCTGCCACAACTGAAGGCTCATTTTCCCTACACGGAGGGCGATGGCCTGCATTTTCTCGAAGTGGCGGCTGGAACCGGCAGGCTCACTCGGTTTGTGAAGCTGGCTTTTCCTAAGGCCAAAATCACAGTGATGGATCTTTCCCATCCCTACTTGAAAAAAGCTCAAGAGAACTTGGGCGAATTTCGCAAAATTGATTTCGTGCAAGGGGATTCGGCGGCTTTGCCCTTTCGGGATGAGCAGTTTGATGCGGTCTTTTCTTGCTTTCTATTTCATGAGATCCCGCTGGAAGAAAGACGAAAGACCGTGGCCGAGGGCCTCAGGGTTCTCAAAGACGGTGGTTTTTATGGTTTTGTCGATTCCATTCAACTGGAAGATCGAAAAGATTTTGAATGGGCTCTTCGTCAGTTCCCGGTGGATTTTCACGAGCCTTTTTACAAAAATTACATCCAAAATTCCATGGAAGGCATTTTGAAAAATGCCGGTCTTCAGGATGTGAAGACCGATGTGGGATTTTTCTCAAAAGCTGTGGGTGGAAAGAAAACTACTTTCGGCGGACAGTAACTGTCATGCCATAATCAGCGACTTCGGCGCTTTGATCCAGAAAAACCATAACTTCGGGTTTGCCAACGATTGTCTCTTTGCCGTTTTGAATGTCTTTGATCACATAGCTTAAAAGAACGGTATCGGCATCAACTGGTTCCGCTTTGATATGCAGAGAAGTGCCATTTTTTGATTGGCTATCGGTTGCCGTGATTTCGCCAGATTTATTGGCATTCAAGTTCATCTGCATGGTTTCTGTTTTGCCTGCTTTTTTCACCACAGTTTCGATATTATAGGTCATAGGAGCTGCTGCGAAAGCGGTCGCAGCGACTAAAAACAAAGCTGAAAATCCAAGTTTTCTCATTGCGGAATCCTTTCCGTTTTCTTTCAGCATAGAGAGCGGTGATTGAGGGATACAAGCGGCATGATAAAATTCTTGCAAATTGAGCAACGAGTCATTAACTTCGTGGATCTTTGCAAATGCCATAGACGAGGCTCTCGTCTGCTTTTCAGCCGCTGCTTTTATTGAACAAACAGCGGATTTATGAGGGACAAAAGAAATGACAACAACCAACGGTGCCATTTCCAATTTTATTGATCACCACTATCGCCACTTCAATGCGGCGGCCATGAAAGATGCGGCTCAAGCTTATAAAAAGCATCTGGATGGCGGTGGAAAAATGCTCGTGACTCTGGCTGGAGCGATGAGCTCAGCAGAACTCGGCCTTTCTCTGGCAGAGATGATCCGTCAGGATAAAGTGCATGCGATTTCTTGCACAGGTGCGAATCTCGAAGAAGATGTTTACAACTTGGTGGCTCACTCTCACTACGTGCGAATTCCGAATTATCGGGATCTGACTCCTGAAGATGAGCAGAAACTTTTGGATAAGCACTTGAACCGAGTGACGGACACTTGCATTCCTGAAGAAGAAGCCATCCGCCGGATTGAAAAAGCGATTCTGGATGTTTGGTCGGAAGCCGATCAAAAGGGTGAGAGCTATCTGCCTCACGAGTACTTCTACAAAATTCTGCTCAATGGCTCTTTGAAAAAGTACTACGAAATTGATCCGAAGAATTCTTGGCTTTTGGCAGCTGCTGAAAAGAATCTGCCGATGGTTGTGCCTGGGTGGGAAGATTCGACCACAGGAAATATTTTTGCTGGTCACTTGATCAAAGGGGATATCAAAAAGGCCACCACGATGAAATCCGGCATTCAGTACATGACCTCTTGGGCCGAGTGGTACATGTCAGCGAGCAAAAAAGCGGATATTGGATTTTTCCAAATCGGCGGCGGGATTGCCGGTGATTTTCCGATCTGCGTGGTTCCGATGCTTCACCAGGATTTGGGTTACACGGATGTGAAGTGCTGGAAGTACTTCTGCCAGATCTCAGATTCGACGACGTCTTTTGGTTCTTACTCGGGCGCTGTTCCCAATGAGAAAATCACTTGGGGCAAGCTGGAAGTGGACACTCCGAAATTCATCGTTGAATCCGATGCGACCATCGTGGCACCATTGATGTTCGCTTATATTCTGGGTTGGTAATTTCTCGAAAAACGCGGAGGCTGAGTCATGGTTGAAATGTTGGGTGTGTATCAAGGTGAAAAGCACTGCGAACTCAGTCACGGTCCTTCAGGGACAAAAATTTCAACTGATGCGCCAAAGGACAATGCCGGTCGGGGAGAAGCCTTCTCTCCGACAGATTTGGTCGGCGCCGCTCTGGCCTCTTGCATTCTCACCACCATGGCCATCGTCGCCGAAAGAGATGGCCGCGATCTCAAAGGCGCTCATTTCAAAGTCACAAAGGAAATGGCAGCCAACCCCCGCAAAATCCAAAAGCTCACAGTGGCCCTGCACTTACCGGCTGCTTTTGAAGCTGAATACCGCAAAAAGATGGAGCACATCGCTCTGACCTGCCCTGTGCATCGCAGTCTGCACCCGGATGTGGAGCTGCCGATTAGTTTTCACTGGGTGCTTTAGGTTCGATTATTTTTCAATAAATCGGAATGGGCTGAGCGTCTTGGTTGCCGTTCTATGGCGCAGCGTTTTCTGAACATTCTCTGGAATCAAAAGATGGACTTTTCCAGCACTTGCAAGGGTCTAATGACCAACCAGAACTAAACACTGAAGGTCTGTCCGTGAGGACTCTGAATGCAAGGGCTGCTCGAAAAGAAAGTTCTTTTTTTTACAATTGTGAATTTTCCGGTCGCGCTAAAAGTCCTTGTTTCGCTCGTAATCAAATCGAACAACCGGACAATCCTGTTCATATGATTGCTTTGCAGTGAGACTGAGAGAGTCGGGGGAGTTGAATTTAAATTGTGCTGTTCCTTCTGGTGTATCAAAGTCTGTCGTCGATCCGTCGTGGTACCAGTAAGTTTGACCACGTCCGTAGGTAAAATGGATTTGATCTTCAATGATTTTATAGGGGTGAATTGAGTAGCTAAAGGCAAGGCTATCGTCATGTTCATTGCGCGCGAATCCTTTTGAATTAAAAGTGAGAGTGGATTTTTTGGCAGCGGGATAAACATCATTATTCAACAGGCATGTCAGTCTGAGAAATTTCCATTGGCCGACCAGATTCGGATTCGCTAAAGCGATATTGGAACAAAAAATAAAAAGAGTCAGGGTGAAGAGTCTCATGCTTTTCCTTTTTTGGGTGTTTTCAAATACGCTATGTTTATCAAAATAGAAAAACAACTAATTAGTAGATCGAGAATCAGGATTTCAGTGAGCACTCTGAATGGATCGAACGAGCCGAAGTATAAGTGAAGTGACAAAAGCGTTTACCAGCTTTTTTCCTAGGAGCTATTCCATGGCGCAGAGTTTCTTGAACGTTCAAGCGCACTCACAAAATTGGCAATGGATTCCGTTCAGACTTTGGCAAAAAAATAGGGATCAAAAAAGAGTGACTACAAATTTGACATGTAAATAATTTCCTCTCAATCGCACTAAAACATAGATGGCGTCCACATTGCATTCCATGTGTCGTTAAAACCTACAGTATCTGCCAAAGTGAAGCGTGGTTGGATTAAGCGCAAGAGCGGACCTCGGTCTAGATTGCCCAACAAATCATTAAGTTCCTCCATCTAAGTCCGATCTAGGAAGTAATAAAACCTAGACTTTGAATCAGTCTGGATAGGGGTTAGCAATGAGAAAACCACTCTTTGTTCTTCTGCTGGTCTTTTTAAGTGGATGCGCCAAAAATTCTTTTGAAACTGCACTTGATCAGGTTGACGAGGGTCAGATGAAATCCTCTAACAAACCCTACTGCGAAGTGGACCCAACTGATTACATTCTTTATCCCAAAATTCTTTCCTACGATATCACCAGTACAAAGGGCGGAAATTTTGGCTTCAATTTACTGAAAGGCATTTTGAAAGCTTTTGATCTGAAATTTAAAATCGAAACAGCTGAGCTGGAAACAGCTGTGAGCATCTATTCTCCAATGAAATACGACAGCTCCCTGCCGGCAGAGAAAAACTCAGCCCTAGTCATCGGCGATAAAACAGTCTCTGGCTCTGACGGGGAAGTGTCTGGTGAGATTGATATTGCTCAGTTCTTTGTCGACGGAAATTATTATTGGAAGACTTCGTTCTCTCGCCTGACTAAAAAAGGTCTACAAGCTTCCTATGCTCAAGCCCTCGAACAGCTCAATGCAAATCCTTCCCGATGGAAAACGAAAGTGGCGGATGTTGTTCAAAATTACGCCATCATTCCCGTCGGGCTGAGTGCGGGCTTGAGAGAAAACGATGAGTTTGTTTTTTATAATGTCGAGTACTCTTGGAACGGGGAGCCTTGCACGGATTATCTGATGCCAGTCCCAACAACAAAAGATCCAATTGCCAAAGGGAAAGTCATCCGAGCCGAAGACAATGCGGCCGCACTAGAAATCACAGTCCTGAATCCCAACGAGAAAATCGACATTGGAACTCAAGTCGAAATTTTGAATCTTCCAAAAGCCAATAAAAAGGATCAAAGATCTTTGCTTCGCTCTGTCAAAGTCATCGACATGCTCGAAACCCCAGTTCCGGTCAAAGGCACTTCAAATTCTGTCGATCTCAGCAGCTATGCCAACATTCAGTTCCGTGCTCTCTTAAGGGAGCACGGATTTTATCAAAGATGATTCGGTCATCTAATTTTTACTTCTTCTCTTTTGTCGGCGTCGATGAAGAATCAGATTCTTTCATTTCGGCGCGAGGCTTTTGAGTTTGCTTTGCTGTCTTTTGGTAACTTTCAATGAGCTTTGCAACCTTTGGATCGGTTGGTTGATCTAGCTGCTTAAGAATCATATCAATTCTGTGCAGATTCGAACTCCAATCAGAGAAAATGATTTGATTTGTTCTTGAATAGACATTCATTTCACCATCCCTGGAAGCCAAGATTCGGACTTCGCGCATCACTGATTCTGCTGGGATATTTTTAAAGGTATAAATGTAAGTGGCTATTCGCTCTGGTTTCAGTGTTGGCAGTGTCGTTGTGGTTTCGATCAAGTCTCTTTGAATATGTCGAGCCGCTTTCACGACCATCGTGTCATCCTGTTTGGAGATGGCATAACCATTGGTCGAAAGAACAGAGGAGAGAAGATTGAAAGCCTCTTCAGGAGGCACATTATCTGCACCAGTGATCGTACCCTTTCCCTGAACACCGGGATCGACAACAAATTTCTGTCCAGTCGCTTTTGAATAGACATCGATCATTTTCAAAATATCTTCGCTTTGAAATGAAAATTTCATCCCAGCAAATGAATTCACGGAAAAAAGCAAAGCCAAGATTGTCAGAACGACTTTCATAAAGATCCTCCTCTTTGTAGTGGAGGCGTCAGCTTAAACTAAAATGAGAGAAGAGGAGAAGGTGCCTTTCTCTTTTTCCTTCACTCGGCGC
>JBGGMM010000018.1:0-24782 GCA_041288045.1 Pseudobdellovibrionaceae bacterium
GCTCGCCTGCGGCGAGTTTCCAGAAAACCTTAAGGGGAGGAGGGGAAAGGGAGGGAAAGAGGAAAAGAAAAAAGAAAAAAAAGAAAGAAAAAGGCAAAACTAAAGGCTCAAGAAGCTGCGTAGTCTCGCAGTGTATTGAGGAGCTGTGAGCGGGAGAATGGTTTGGTGACGTAGCCGTCGCAGCCGGCTTCTAGGGCGTGGTCGATGTCGCTTTTTGTGGTGAGAGCTGTGAGGGCCAGGATGGGGACGTGGTGAGAGTTGTGGTTCACTTTGACTTCGAATTCTCGCATTTTTTGCGCGGCTTCGAAGCCATCCATGACTGGCATCTGCAAATCCAAGAGAACCAAATTGAAATTTTCTTTTTGAAAGTTGCGCAGTCCTTCTTGGCCATTTTCTGCAAATGAAAGCTGCACGTTGGTGCCTTTGAGGAAAGCGCGAATCAGCATTTGAACTTCGGGAGTGTCTTCGACCACCAAGAGCTTCAGTTTGCGATCCAAAATTGAAGGAGTCTTGGGCAGGCTAGGTTGCAGGGGTTTGGCTTCTTCATGAGCGACTTCCAGCGGTAAATCAATCTGAAACTCGCTGCCAACGCCGACGTTGCTAATGACTTTGATTGTGCCATTCATCAATTCAACGAGCTTTTTCGTGATCGAAAGACCAATTCCAGTTCCCTTTCGGATTTCGCCATTTTTTCCTGCGAGCTGGCGAAAGGGGATGAAAATTTCAGAAATTTGATCGCTGGGAATGCCAATTCCATTATCGATGACTGAGATTCTGTATTTCGAATTCAAAGCTTTGACTTCAACTCGGATTTTTCCCTTCTGCGTGAATTTATTGGCGTTGCTGACGAGATTGATGACGATTTGATTCAGGCGATTGCCATCACCTCGGATTCGGCTCGGAAAATTTGGGTCAATATTGATACTGAGCTGATTGCCTTTGTCCTGAATGGGTGTTTCCAAAATGGATCTTGTCGTTTCCAGACAATTGCGGATATCCATCACAGTCGACTCGATTTTCATCTGTCCAGCTTCAATTTTTGAAAAGTCCAAAATCTCATCAACCAAATGAAGCAGATGCAAGCCTGAACGTTTTTGAATAGTCAAAAGATCCTGAATTTCTGATGGTTCATTTAAAGAGTTTGGCAAGAGATCGGCCACTCCTAAAATCGCATTGAGGGGGGTGCGCAGCTCATGGTTGATGCTTGCTAAAAACATCGATTTGGCCTGATTGGCCTTTTCAGCATTGCTTCTTAAATGCTCGATTTGTATTTGATAAAATTTGGACTCATCCACGGTGCGGTTAATGGCTGTGATCAAATTGTCTATTTCATCTTTAAATCGTCCGGGAATTTTTCGGTGAAAATGCGGGGTCGTTTTCGAGAACACTGAGTTTCGTTTGAAATAGCGAGAAATCCGCGAAATATCATTCAATACCAGCAAGCGAAAAGCGTACAAAAGCAACAGGCTTAAAATCAATGTTTCGAGAGTCTCTGAAATGAATCCTTTCAGAACTTCGTTTTTCAAACGTGTGAGCAAAGGATCCATTGTGATAAAAAGGCTCAGAGTTCCGAATCTTTCAACATTCGGGCCCGGTGATGAAAAAAGTTTGTACTTTCTTTCTTCGAGATGTTGAAAGTCTCCTTCTTTTTTGAGGTCGATGAGAGGTTTTGGATTTCCAGTCTCCGTGATTCGCACACGAGTGACATAGGGATTGGTCAACATTCCTTTGATCTGATCGCGAACCTGAGTGTGGTCCATTCCCCAAATCGATTTCTGCAACGCAGGTAAAACCACGGATTCGATGTATTCAAAATCTTTCTTCAATTCTTCACGGCCCGATTGATCTTCGAAATAGATATTGAGAGCTGTCCAGAAGAAAGTAAAAATCACATTCACGACCAAAATGACGGCAATCAATTTTTTATCAAGTGAAAGAAAAAAAGGTCGCTTCACAGAGCTCATCCCTATTGGAGTAATTGGAATTTGCCTCTGAAACAACTGAGAATATGCTGAGTCTTAAGCAGAGTCAGAGCTTCGTTTTCAAACTTCAATGTTAAAATAAACATTCGGTTTTCAAATCTTGAAATTTACAAGAAGTGAAAATGAATTGGACGTTCAAGCTTTGCAACACTGTTGGATCGCAAAGACAGTGTCTCAAATTGAGACCTAAAAACGAATTCAATCACTGATTTCAGATTAAGGCTTGGTAAATCAAGATTTTGACCTCATTCTATTAGGACAGTTTATTAACACGATGTTGATTTTCTAAAAGCAGGGGACTTTGAGCCGCCGGCTCATGCTGCACGTATCTGCTCTGGGTCCCCCCTTGGTAAAAAATGTCATTCAGAGAGTGATTAATGAAGGAAATGTTAGAGTTTCTCAAAGATTGCGTTTCTTATCCCTCAGGCGACAATGCTCAGCCGTTTCGCTTTCGAGCCGTATCGGATCGTGTGGTCGAGGTCTTTCATGACTCTCAAACAGCCTCACATCGCTTGAATTTTAAAAACGTCTCGTCTCTGCTGACGCTGGGAACTCTGATTGAAACTCTTTCTCTCCGAGCCCAGAAAGAGAAAAAGATCATTCGAGTGAAGTATCATCTGGATCAATACGCCGACATGGATCTGCAAAAATGGGCGACCGTGGAGCTTCTGGATGCCACAGGTGAGCCTGACCCTTCCGAAGTTTTATTGTCAGAATCCCTCCAGATTCGGCATGTGGATCGAAGGCTTTATAAGACGGAACCTCTGGCTGAGGCCGACATTCAGTGGCTCACCAAAGAGGCTTCGAAAAACAGCAATCTCAGTTTTTCTTTGAATGAAAAATTCAGCTCTCAATTGGAAAAACTTTTCCTCAAGCACGAAGAGGAAATCTGGAAAGACTCTCTGGTCGCTCAAGACGTGCTGTCCTGGATTCGATTCAATTCCAAACAGGCACTGGCCACGAGAGACGGGATGACTTGGGCTTCTTTGAATGTTCCGGCATTTCAAAAACCTCTTGTGAAGCTTTTTGTGAAATTTCCGAGAATTTACCAGCTGATCGCGCGCTTAGGTGGAACGAAAAACAATCGGCAAATGCTGATTCAGCACTTGGCGAAATCCGGGGGCTTTGGCTGGTTGGCTGTTCGGCGCACCGATCCTCAAAGTCTGGTGGATGCCGGCCGTACTTTTTTTCGCATGTGGCTTTATCTCAATCATCGGGGCTATTCGTTTCAGCCTTTGACGATGCTGAGCCTTTTGCCATTTCAAAGTCAGCTGAACCTTTTGCCCGAAGATTGGAGCCCGCAATTGATGGCTCTCTATCCAAAGATCCTCGAACAAATACAAAAAGAAGCAATGATCGAACCCCAGTTTTTACCGCTCTGGGGATTTCGCGCTGGAAGAGTCGAAAAACCACTGACCTCAGAGAAGAGAACATTTCGCAAAAACATCGAAGAATTGATCATCCAAAGTGGCGGTTCCAAAGGGGGAGTGGAGAAATGAAATACCAGATCCAAGAAAAAGTGAAAGTCCGCCGCGGTGTTGGGCGGAAAATGTGGAATTTGATGGCCAAGCTTCCCCTGTGGATGCGAGCCCCTTTGGTGCGAAGACTCTTTGCTATTGATAACGATCTGCCAAAGGATTTGGTGTTTAAAGTTGCAGAGACCTATGAAGAAATCGAGCAGGCTTTCCGAGTGGCCTTTGAGGCCTTTCACGAAAGAGGCTTGGTCACTGAAACTGAAAATCGTCTGCGTGTGACCAAATTTCATGCCCTTCCAACAACCAGCATTTTGATTGCCAAAAAAGGCGAAGAAGTCATCGCCACACTCACTGTGGTGATGGATTCGGCGCTGGGTTTGCCTTTGGAAAAACTTTTTAATATCCAAGATGTCAAACGCAAGTCTTTGCGAGTGGCTGAAATTTCAACTCTCGCGATTAAACGAAATTTTCGTTCTCAAAGGGGACAGTTGCTGTTGCCTCTTTGTAATTTCATGTATCGATTTTGCCGAGAGTACTTGGGAGTTGACACCCTCGTGGCGGCCGTCCATCCGGAAGTTCAGGATTTTTATCGCTGTGTTCTTCTTTTTAATGATATTGAAGGCGGCGAAGTGAAGACATATGAGTTTGTGCAAGGAGCTGCCGCGGTGGCCAGCTGGCTTCGAATTTCAGATCTGCCTAAAAATTACATCAAGGTCTATGGTAAAAAGCCTCCCAAGCGAAATCTCTATCAATTCTTTGTGCATCAGCCTTTTTCGCAGTTTCAATTTCCAGAAAAAAAGCCCTATTCTTGTTCGGATGTCAGCTTTTCGCCTTCACTCTTAGAGTATTTTTTTCGCCATAAATCAGAAGTGATGGAAGAGCTGACAAATCGAGAGAAAGAAATCATTTCGACTTCTTATTTTTATCCCGAATATCGCTCGGTGATTGTCGGTGACGCCGACACAAAGCCGCTTTTTCCAAGAGAGCAGGCCAGATTCACAGTGTTTTGCAAAGTTCGCTACCATTTTGAGAACTCCAGACGGATTTACTCGGGCCATGCTTTGGAAGCTTCCAGGCAGGGCCTTAAGATCGCAGCTGAAAAGTTCCCAGAAGCCAGTGAAGGGCAGGGGATTGTCCTGTCTTTAGAGCTTGAAGATGGCTCCACGCTTCTTCTGGGGGGACATGTGACCTGGCTATCGGCTGAAGCCGGCCATTTTGGGGTTCGCTTGAATACCTTCGTTCCCAAGGCTTGGCAGGAGCACATTCGGGGCTTTGAAAATGAAGTTCTGATGAAAATTCAAAGCGAACAAGCTCGGACTTCTAGGCGCTTTCGATAAGCCCTTAGCAGTCATTGACCGCGTCAGAAGAGTGCGCTACCCCTAATAAGATCGGTTTTTATTTATTGGGGGAGGAATTTTTAGGCATGGCGTCACCAGCTGTCTATCAAACAATGCAAGTCCGCAATCAGGAACTTTTAAACTGGGTCCAAGAGATCGCCTCTCTCACTCAGCCTGATAAAATCCATTGGTGCGATGGCTCAGAGAAGGAAAATGCAGAGCTTTTGGACCTGATGGTTCAAGCTGGCACTTTAAAAAAACTCAATCCCGAAAAGCGACCTGGTTCTTACTTGGCCTGGTCGGATCCTAGCGATGTGGCCCGAGTGGAAGATCGCACTTTTATCTGCTGTGAGAAAAAAGAAGACGCAGGTCCCAACAACAATTGGACGGCTCCGGCTGACATGCGCAAAACCCTGGGTGGTCTTTTTCAAGGCTGCATGCAGGGGCGGACCATGTATGTGATTCCATTTAGCATGGGACCATTGGGTTCTGAAATCTCTCAAATCGGGGTTGAAATTTCAGATTCCCCTTATGTCGTGGTGAATATGCGAGTGATGACTCGCATGGGAGAAGAAGCTTTGAAGGTTTTGGGCGAGGGTCCTTTTGTCAAAGCCGTTCATTCGGTTGGCGCCCCTTTGAAACCAGGACAAAAAGATGTCATTTGGCCTTGCAACGCCAACACAAAATATATTGTTCACTATCCGGAAACTCGAGAGATTTGGTCTTTCGGTTCCGGTTACGGTGGAAACGCCCTGCTTGGCAAAAAATGTTTTGCTCTTCGAATTGCTTCGACCATGGGACGTGACGAAGGTTGGCTCGCTGAGCACATGCTGATTTTAGGCGTGGAGTCTCCGCGAAGAGAAAAGAAATATGTCGCTGCTGCTTTTCCGAGTGCCTGTGGAAAAACCAATTTTGCCATGCTCGTTCCGCCTGCCGCTTTGGATGGCTGGAAAGTTTCAACGATTGGCGATGACATTGCTTGGATCAAAATCAATTCACAGGGCGAAATGCGAGCCATCAATCCTGAAGCTGGATATTTTGGTGTGGCGCCGGGGACTTCCTTTAAAACAAATCCCAATGCCATGAAAACAATTGAGAAAAACACGATTTTCACCAATGTGGCTTTGACCGAGGACGGGGATGTCTGGTGGGAGGGCATGAGTGAAATGCCGCCAGCCAACTTAACGGACTGGCAAGGTCAAAAGTGGACTCCTGGCTGTGGTCGCTTGGCGGCTCACCCCAATGCCAGATTCACAGTTCCTGCTTCTCAATGTCCCTCCATCGATCCGGATTGGCAGAATCCAGCCGGAGTGCCTCTGAGCGCCTTTGTTTTTGGCGGACGAAGAGCGGATACGATTCCTTTGGTTTTTGAACCCAAGTGTTGGACCGAAGGCGTTTACTTTGCGGCCACTATCGGCTCTGAGACAACAGCTGCTGCCACCGGCACTGTTGGGCAGGTCCGACGGGATCCGATGGCCATGCTGCCGTTTTGTGGCTACAATATGGCTGATTACTTTCAGCATTGGCTTTCCTTAGGACAAAAGCTGCTTGGCCAAAACTCAAAGCTTCCCAAAATTTTCATCGTCAATTGGTTTCGAAAAAACGAAGCTGGAAAATTTGTTTGGCCAGGCTTTGGGGATAATGCCCGGATCTTAAAATGGATGTTTGGTCGTATTGATGGCAAAGAAAAAGCCTCGATTTCCAATTTTTTGGGCCTGCTGCCTTCCTTTAAAGATTTGGATTGGTCAGGTTCCACTTTTTCTGAGAAGGAATTTTTAGCAGCCACTCAGATCCACCAGCAAACATGGGTCAAAGAAGCTCAGTCACACAAAGAATTTTTTCAACAGTTTGGCGGGCGTCTGCCATCTGAGTTTATCGGATTGCAAGAAAAGCTCGAATCCAGCGCCAAGCAACTTGAGGCTTAAGAGGATGTATGAGTCAGGCAAAAACAGATCCCAACACAGTCAATGAAGCGCCGAATTTTTTAAAGCAAATCATTGAGAAAGACTTGGAAACGAACAAAACGGGCGGCCAGGTGGTGACTCGTTTTCCGCCTGAGCCCAATGGCTATCTGCATTTAGGTCATGCCAAAGCGATTTGTTTGAATTTTGGTTTGGCTGAAGATTATCACGGACGCTGTCATTTGCGCTTTGATGACACCAATCCCGCAACCGAAGATGTCGAGTACGTGCAATCGATTCAAACCGATGTCAAATGGTTAGGTTTTGACTGGCAAGACCACCTTTATTTTGCCTCTGATTACTTTCAGCAGCTCTATGATTGGGCCGAGGGCTTGATTCGTGAAGGCAAGGCCTATGTCTGCAGCCTCAACGAAGAAGAGCTTCGTCAGTACCGGGGCGATTTCACCACTCCCGGAAAGGACAGTCCTTACCGCAATCGCAGTGTTGAAGAAAATCTGGATCTTTTCCGTCGGATGAAAGCCGGGGAGTTTGCAGAAGGACAGCATGTGTTGCGTGCGAAAATCGATATGAAATCGCCCAATATGAACATGCGTGATCCACTTTTGTATCGGATCCGAAAAGTTCATCATCATCGCACTGGCGATCAGTGGAACATTTATCCCATGTATGATTACGCTCATCCGCTGTCCGATGCGATCGAAAAGGTGACCCATTCGATTTGCACTTTGGAATTTCAGGATCATCGGCCCTTTTATGACTGGTGCATTGAAAACGTGCCGACACCCGGGCATCCTCATCAGTACGAATTTGCTCGCATGAACATGACTTATTTGGTGATGAGCAAGCGCAAACTTTTGCAGCTGGTGCGTGAAGGTCTGGTCAGCGGCTGGGATGATCCCCGCATGCCGACCATTTCAGCCATTCGTCGTCGTGGTTACCGGCCTGAAGCCGTTCGTCTTTTTGCCAAAAGAATCGGAGTTTCCAAAGCTGAAAGTCTGATTGACTACGACATTTTGGAAAATTGCGTGCGCGAAGATCTGGACGCTGTCGCTCATCGGGCCATGGCCGTCTTAGATCCGATCAAAGTGGTGATTGAAAATTGGCCCGCCGATCGTGTGGATGAAATTCAATCTTCCATTCATCCCAAAAAAGCGGAGCTGGGCAAAAGAACACTCTACTTTAGCAAAGAAGTTTTTATTGATGCTTCTGACTTTAAAGAAAATCCAGATCCTGATTTCTTTCGGCTTTCGCCAGGCAAAGAAGTGCGCCTCAGAAATGCCTATGTGATCAAATGCAAAGAGGTCATCAAGGACTCCTCTGGCAAAATCACTGAACTGCGCTGTGATTATGATGCAGCCACGTTGGGTGGAAAACCGACTTCGGATGGCCGCAAAGTCAAAGGCGTTATTCACTGGGTGTCTGCCGCCAAATGCATCGACGCCGAAGTTCGCATTTACGGCCGCCTTTTCAAAGTCCCAGATCCAGACAACGTGCCTGAGGGCAAAGATTTTAAATTCAATCTCAATCCCGATTCCTTGAAAGTGAATCGCCAGGCCAAGCTCGAATGGAGCCTCAAAGACGCAAGCCTTGAGCACCGATACCAATTTGAGCGAGTGGGCTACTTCTGCCTCGACAGCAAAGACTCCAAACCCGGAGCCCTGGTTTTCAACATGACCGTGGATCTTCCGACAGGCCACTAACCGAACTTCCTTCCCAATTTTCGCGGGTGTCCGTTCTGCTTCAAACCAGCGGACACTCTTTTTCCTCTCCTCTCACTGATTGCACTTGAGCCCTGCCTTAAGCTTGCACTCCCTGCTTGTCATGGAGGTAGGTGGGGCTTTCGACAGCCGATTGGCAGCTGCTGTGGTCGTAAAGAAAAAGCTTCAGAGGGACTGACGAATTTGGGCACTGGTTGTCTGAATTTGCATTTCAGATCGAACTCAGTGGGGGCGTGCTGGCATACTGATTGATAGATAGAGAGGGGAAGGGAACAAAGGAGTTTCCAATGGAGTTCTTGTCTCGAAATTTCATGTTTTCAATCGTGATTTTGACTCTGTCGATGCAGGCCGGGGCTGCCGTCTCGTCGATTTCAGGTCCGGTGGTCAATAAGTGCAATCCGCGCGATGTTCAGCAAAAGCAAATCAAATTCAAATCACTTGAATACAGTGTCAAAGAATCCGAAGTGGATTTTGCACGTGTGGATCAAAATTATCAGGCTCAGCTGGCGAAATCCATCGATCGCAGTGTTGGCAATATGAAAAAGGCAGGAATTTCAGATAAAAAGACTCTGCAGAAATATCGAGATTTGGAATCGGCACTTCGCAACTTTCAGGAGCGACCCGATGATGAGCTGGAATCAACGGTTTCTGAAAACTATTTCCAATTTATCAATCAGCTCAATGCCAATCCTGACTTTAGCATCTCTATGGTCAATGCCAATTATGTCTGGCTCAAAGAATTGAAAAAAGAGCAGGCCCTCTGGCAAAAATCTTTTGCGACAAAAAGCAAAGTTTTTGCGGATTACGTTGAAGCTATCAATGGCTATCATCAACTTCAAAAAACCTGCAAACTGGGAAAATACCAGGCCAGCAATTAAAAAGCTAAAGTAAAGGCTTCGTATCAGACAGTCGAGTGTAGAGCTCGGGTCTTCGATCTCTGAAAAAACCAAAAGCAGCACGATGACGGCGGATTTGTTCCAAATCAAATTGGGCCGTGATCACTCCGGTCTGCTGTCGATCCAATTCGGCCACTTTGTTCCCGCGGTGATCCGTGATAAATGAATGCCCATAAAAAGTTTGTTGAGCTTCAGTGCCGATTCGATTGGCGGCGATCACAGGAACCACATTGCTGACCGCATGGCCAATCATCGCTCTTTGCCAAAGATCCTTGGTGTCAAGATTCGGTTCCTCTGGTTCCGTTCCAATGGCAGTCGGGTAAAGAAGAAGATCAGCCCCCAAAAGCATCATGGATCTTGCCGCTTCGGGAAACCATTGATCCCAACAAATGCCCACACCGATTTTCCCATAAGCTGTGTTCCAAACCTGAAAACCCGTGTTCCCGGGACGGAAATAATATTTTTCTTCATAGCCAGGGCCATCAGGAATATGTGATTTGCGATAAAGCCCTAGCACGCTGCCATCGGCATCAATCATCGCTAGGCTATTGTAATAGTGCTGACCTTCCCGTTCAAAAAATGAAATCGGCAGAACCACTTTCAAATCTTTTGCTAATTTTTGAAAATGCAAAATTGTCGGGTGGTTTTGAAAAGGCTGGGCCAGTTCAAAAAACTCATCTTTTTCAAAAGTGCAGAAATAGACATTTTCAAAAAGTTCCGGTGGAAGAATCACTTGCGCACCTTTTCGGTGCGCTTCATGCAATAGTTCAGTCACACGCAAAACATTTCGCTGTTGATTGGTGTTGAAATCACTTTGCAAAGCTGCCACTTGAACATTCGATCGATTGGTGCTCATTGATATCCTTTTTTCAGACCGGTTGTTGCTGACTAATACAATGGAAGGCCCCGCCCCCCGTCAAGATGGATTTTGCAGAAAGGCCAACAGTGCGGCGTTCTGGGAAAAAAGAGGCAATTTCCGCAACTGCGTCCTGGTCCCAATCGCTGCCATAAGTGGGAACAATCACAGCCGAGTTGCTGATGTAAAAATTCAAATAGCTGGCCGGCATCACTTCATCTTCGAAATTCAGAACTTTGCCTGGAGAGGGAACTGTGAAAACCTGCAAAGCCTGGCCCTGGGCATCCGTCATTTGTCGTAAATCTCTCTCGATCTCTTGTAAAATTTCGGAGTTGGGATCTTGGGATCCCGAAGCTCGCATGCACAAAGCCTTTCCCGGAGCCACAAACCGAGCGATTGTGTCGATATGACCGTCGGTGTGATCATTGAGCAGACCCTCATTGAGCCAGAGAATCTTTTGGACTGCGAATGATTCTTTCAAACCCTTTTCCAGATCCGCTTGGGACAAGTCGGGGTTTCGATTGGGATTGAGAAGGCATTGCCTGCTGGTCAGGCAAGTCCCTTGGCCATCCACTTCGATGGAGCCGCCTTCGAGCACCCAAGGCACAGAAAAATGGCGATGAGGAATTTTCTGAGCTGAAGCTTTGGCAATTTCTGCTGCCAGCTCTCGATCAAAAGGAAGATTGTATTTCTCACCCCAGCCATTGAATTGAAATCGCAAGGAAGCCAGTCCTTCGGACCCCTGAAGGAAAATCGGTGCCGTGTCTCTCAGCCAGATATCACCGAAGGGAATGAGGTGCAGTTGGACTGGAAGATTTCGCAAAGCCAATTCAGCTTTTGCACCAGCTTCTAAATCAGCAACAAGGACATTCAAGCGCTCGCCGCGAACTTTTGAGGATTGGGCATCGACATCAGCAATGGCTTTGCAAAATTCAATGAATTCTTCTTGTGCAGGTTCTAAGTCCTCTTGCCATAAGTGAGAGTGACTGGGCCAGGCAAGCCAAACAGAATCATGTTTTTCCCATTCAGCGGGCATTCGATATCCAAAGGCACTTGGTGAATTCATTGATGTGATCCCCTTGTCGATTTTTTTGATCAAAAAAGGTCATCATTGAAATTGAAAAAAGAAAACTAAAAAACAAAAGAGCAATTATTCAATCGCGTGAATTTTTGATGAAGTGGAATATATACTCGAGCAAAGAATAACTGCTCTAGATAAAAAGAAAAATTTCTTTGGATCAAGGATTGCAATTTTTCATCGAAGCTAGATAGCATTCATGCGTTTGAATGAAAAAGGAGAAATAAGAATGGATGCGCAAACAACAGTGAACACCGGGGACACCGCTTGGATGTTAATCTCCACAGCCTTGGTGCTTTTAATGACACCAGGCTTGGCTTTTTTCTATGCCGGAATGGTAAGAGCAAAAAATGTGGTCTCTACACTTTTTCAAAGTGTCAGCGCTGTGGCTGTTGTCGGATTGCTCTGGGCAGTGGCGGGATACAGTTTGGTTTTTTCCGGCGATAAAGGCGGACTCATTGGAAATTTAGACCTCGCGTTTTTACAAGGCGTGGGTCTTGATCCGCATCCAACGTACGGGCCGACGATACCGCATGTTCTTTTCATGGCCTTTCAGATGATGTTTGCAGTGATCACTCCGGCTCTGATCACTGGAGCTTTCGCTGAGAGAATCAACTTTAAAGCTTGGATTCCATTTATGGCTTTGTGGGTTCTCGCGGTTTACATTCCAATTGCTCACTGGGTCTGGGGACCGAATGGTTGGATTGCGCAACTGGGGGGCTTGGATTTCGCTGGTGGCTTAGTGGTTCATATGAGTGCTGGCTTTTCCGCTTTGGCAGCCAGTCTTTATTTGGGAAGACGGGCGGATCATCGAGTCGTTCCGATGAAGAGCTACAATATCGCCTTGGTTGTCTTGGGAACGGCCCTTTTGACATTTGGCTGGTTTGGTTTCAACGCCGGTTCAGCACTGGGGGCGAATGGCCTCGCGGCGCAAGCTCTGGCCACCACTTTCTTTGGTTGTGCAGCTGCCAGCTTTGCTTGGATGATGATGGATTGGGTTTTAGATAAACCCACATTGGTGGGCTCCAGTGTCGGAGCCGTGGCTGGACTTGTGGCGATCACTCCAGCTGCTGGTTATGTCACTCTACCTGCAGCTTTGTTGATTGGACTGTGTGCAGGCCTTGTTTGCAACGGAGCGGTTCGCGCAGTCAAAAAATATTTGCATGTGATGGATGACACCTTGGATGTTTTTGCCTGTCATGGAGTGGGCGGTCTTTTGGGAACAATTCTGACAGGAGTTTTTGCCTCGAAAGCTGTGAATCCTGCAGCCGCGAATGGCCTCTACTACGGTGAGAGCAAGGTTTTTGTAGCCAATTTGATTGCTGCTGGCGTGGTTGCTCTTTTTTCTGTGGCGGCCAGTTTTCTTTTGTTTCGAATAGTCGAAGTGATGGTGCCAGTCCGAGTTCCACGCGAGCTTGAAGAAAAAGGCCTGGATACTTTGCATGGCGAAGAAATTTTGGCTTTGGACGAAGTCTACATTTCGGAAAATCGGCTTTCTGTTCATTCAACTCCGAAACTCCAAAGTGCGGAGATGTCCCACTGATGAAATATCAGATGAGATATCGGCAGGGACTTTATGATGAAAGCTTTGAAAAGGATGCCTGTGGAATTGGCTTTATCCTCAATGCCCAAAGACCTGCACAGCATGAAATCGTGCAAAAAGGCCTTGAGATTTTGGCTGGCCTTTCCCATCGCAGTGCCTTAGGGGCTGACAATGCCACGAGTGATGGTGCGGGATTGATGTTGCAGATCCCAGATCTTTTTCTTCGCCAAGAATTAAAAAAGCTTTCTCTCACTGAAGATCTGCCGCCGCCTGGGCAATATGCTTTGGGGCAGATTTTTTCACCGCCTGGTTTTTTTGCGCATACCTCTCATTGGACGCAATTGCAGCTTCAGGCCCAAGAGCTGGGATTTCGAATCTTTTGCTTGCGCCAGTTAAAAGTAGACTCCCAAGTCCTAGGCGAGCAAGCCAAATCAGTTGAACCCGACATTCATCAAATCATTTTGGTTCCCGAATCAGGACAGGCGGAAACGCAGGTTCGAAATCTCTTTCTTTTTCGCAGAAGATCCGAGTCTCTTTTTCGCCAGTGGAGCGGATGCCTGGATCCGATGACCGGCAAAGCGAAATCGCAGTTTTATTTCTGCAGTCTTTCCTTTGAAACAGTTATTTATAAAGGTTTGATGCAACCCAAAGATTTGGGCCGCTATTATGTGGATTTGCAAGACCCTCTCATGGTCAGCCAGCTGGCAATTGTGCATTCTCGCTTTAGCACCAACACTTTGCCAGCTTGGGAGTTGGCGCAGCCTTTTCGTTACTCTTGTCACAACGGAGAGATCAACACCATCAAAGGCAATCGGCATTGGATGAAAGCCCGTGAAAAAGATTTTTGGCGGCAGATGCGGCTTTCGGAAGAAGCCCCGCTTCTCAGTGAAAATCGCAGTGACTCGACAAGCTTGGATGAAGCTTTGGAGCTGCTTCTCATGCGGGGCTATTCTCTCACTCAGGCGATGATGATTTTGATTCCTGAGCCTTGGGAGGATTCAAGCCGACTTTGTGATGAGTTGAAGGACTTTTATCAATACTATTCGCTTCGAATGGAAGCTTGGGATGGGCCGGCGGCTCTGTGTTTTTCAGATGGCCCTTTTTTTGGCGCCCGGCTGGATCGAAATGGTTTAAGGCCTTTTCGCTTTCAGCTTCTGAAAAACGGAACTTTGATGGGTGGATCGGAAGCTGGTGTTTTGCCGGTTGCCGATCAAGAAATTCGCCTCAAAGGCAGGTTGAAGCCAGGGCAGATTTTGCTTGTGGATCTTCGCTCTGGGAGGATGGATCTCAATGACGAATCCAAATCCGTTTTGGCAAAAACAAAAGATATTCACAAGCTCTTGAAAGCTGAAATCCTCAAGCCCCAGCCAATCGAGTTCGCCCAAAACAAAAGGCAAACTTTGGATTGGAAAAATTTGCTTCGCTTTGGTTATCATTACGATGAAATCCTGCAAGTGCTTTTGCCGATGTTAAAAGACGGAGAAGAAGCCATCTCCTCGATGGGTGCAGATACTTCATTGGCTCTTTTAAATAATGAACCTCAGCTTTTGGATCGGTACTTTCGCCAGATGTTCGCGCAGGTGACGAATCCACCAATTGATCCCATTCGTGAAAAATCAGTGATGTCGCTGATGACTTTCGTTGGCAGCAAGCCTTCGCCTTTTCAGTTGGAATCGGATGGCAAGAAGCGAATTTTATTTTCCCATCCTTTGGTCAGCCCCCAGCAGCTGCATGGTTTGAAAATTGAAACTTTAGATGGAAGCTTTGAGTATCGGAGCCAAAGTCTTCAGGAAAGACTTGTGTCGCTCCAAGCTCAAGCTGAATTCTATGCGCAATCGGGAGCAGAAGTTTTGATTCTCTCGGATGAAAAATGCGACACACAAAGAGCTGCCATTCCATCCTTGCTTTTGGTTTCAGCCATTCATTCGCATTTGATCCGAAAGCAATTGCGCTTGCGGCTGTCCCTCTTGGTGGACAGTGCTGAGCTTCGAAATGTGCATCAAATGGCTTGCCTCTTGTCTTTTGGTGCTGATGCTTTGAATCCAAGGATTGTGCCTGATCTCATTTTGGAATTGCAAAAACAAAACCTCATTCCCCAGTCTCTTTCAACTGAGAATGTGATGAAAAACTATCAGCAGGCTGTTCAAAAAGGTCTGCTGAAAATTCTTTCGAAACTTGGAATATCCACTTTGCAGTCTTACAAAGGAGCTCAAACTTTTGAAATTCTCGGTTTGGGAGATGAAGTCGTCAGTCGCTATTTTCCGGGAACTGTGTCGCGAATTGGTGGATTGAATCTGGAACAGATTGCTGAAGAAGTCAAAAGGCGATGGGAAAATCCATTGATTCCCGATGTGCAGGGACTGTGGGATTTGCCCTCCCGCGGCGATGTGCACTATCGCAGTCAAGGGGAGCATCATCAATGGAATCCAATGACGATTGCAAAGCTTCAAATCGCAAGTCGCAATCAGGACATTGAAAGCTACCAGGAATTTTCAAAACTTTTGCAGGAATCAGATCGTGGCACTCTTCGTGGTGCCTTGAAGTGGAAAAAAGTTTCGAGTCCTCTCGAGCTCTCTCAGGTCGAGGAGGCAGAAAGCATTGTTCGCAGATTCACAACAGGGGCGATGTCTTTAGGAGCTCTCAGTTCGGAAGCTCATGAAACTCTGGCCATCGCCATGAACCGGATTCAAGCGAAAAGCAATTCCGGCGAAGGCGGCGAGGACCCACGTCGGTTTCAGCCTTTGGCAAACGGTGATCAAAAGAATTCGGCAATCAAACAAATTGCCTCGGCTCGATTTGGAGTGACGACGGATTATTTGACCAGTGCCAAAGAGCTGCAAATCAAAATGGCTCAAGGTGCAAAGCCTGGAGAGGGAGGTCAACTTCCTGGAGCCAAAGTAGATGCCGAAATTGCCAGAATTCGCCATTCCATCCCCGGGGTGACCTTGATCTCTCCACCTCCACACCATGATATCTATTCGATCGAAGATTTAGCGCAGTTGATTCATGATTTGAAGTCCGTCCATCCAGAGGCCGTGATTTCGGTTAAATTGGTTTCCGAAGCGGGCGTGGGGACGGTTGCCGCCGGAGTGGCTAAAGCCAAAGCGCAAAAAATCTTGATCAGTGGTGATGGCGGTGGCACAGGGGCTTCGCCGCTTTCATCCATTCAATCAGCTGGTGTGCCTTGGGAGCTGGGATTAGCAGAAGCACATCAAACACTGACTCGAAATGGCTTGCGAAGCCGAGTCCGGCTTGAAGCCGATGGTCAACTGCGCTCAGGCCGGGATGTGGCATTAGCTGCGGCTTTGGGGGCTGATGAATTTGGATTTGCCACTGCCCCTTTGATCGTCCAAGGCTGCACAATGATGAGAAAATGCCATTTGAACACTTGCCCTGTTGGCATCGCCACTCAAGATCCTGAGCTGAGACAGAAATTTTCTGGATTGCCAGAGCACGTGGTGAATTATTTCTTCTTCGTTGCTGAAGAGCTTCGGCAAATCATGGCTTCTCTGGGAATTGCCAAAGTTGAGGATTTGATCGGCCGGTCTGACCTTTTGGATTTTGAGGCGCCTTCTCATCATTGGAAAGGGAAAAGCCTTGATCTCAGTCGACTTCTTGAAAGGGCCTCTGAGCTCGAGTTTCAAAGTGCTTTCGCGAAAACTGCGCGCAAGCTCGTCCATTTTTCTGAATCTTTCGATTTCGCAATTCAAAAAAGAATCAGCACTCGAGACCGCGCCGTCGGATCTGGGCTTTCGGGTGAAAGAAGCCGCCTGAAGAGGCAAAAACACTCCCTCTATCCCGCAGAGCATTTTCTCATGGGCTCGGCGGGTCAGTCCTTCGGGGCTTTTCTTGGGGAAGGATTGACCCTGAGGTTAGTGGGTGAAGCCAATGACTATGTCGGCAAAGGACTGAGTGGTGGAAATCTGGTGATTCGGTTTTCACCTGATTATCAAGGAGAGAGCTTGGAATCAATTTTGGTTGGGAATACCTGTTTGTACGGGGCCACATCGGGGAAAGCTTTTTTCGCAGGTGGCGCTGGTGAAAGGTTTGCAGTTCGAAACAGCGGTGCTCTTTCTGTTGTCGAGGCCATCGGAGATCATGGCTGCGAGTACATGACGGGTGGAGCTGTGGTTGTTCTCAGCACTCCTGGCTTTAATTTTGCCGCTGGAATGTCGGGTGGCGTGGCCTTTATCTATGACGAAGAAGGTCTTTTTCTGGAGAGATGCAATCGCGGCCTAGTGGAAATCGAAAATCATTTCAATCTAGAAGATGAAAAATTTCTTTTTGAACTTTTATCTGACTTTGCCAATGAAACCGAAAGCAAAAAGGCCCAGTTGATTCTTTCAAATTGGCAAGCGATGAAGTCGAATTTCGTCAAAGTGATTCCAAGCGAATACAAAAAAGCCAAAGCCTTGGCTAAAAACAATCTCCGGCCGGCAATGGAATCAGCAATCCTATGAAAAACACAAAAAGCTTTTATCAGATTCAAAGACAGGAAATCCCCCGCCGTTCTGTCGGTGTTAGAAAAACGGACTGGAAAGAAGTCGATCAAACCCCAGACTTTCAGATGATGGCTCAGCAGGCTGAGCGGTGCATGGATTGCGGAGTTCCTTTTTGCCAAAGCGAAACCGGGTGTCCTGTTGACAATGATATCCCTGATTGGAATCAGCTGACCTCTCAGGGGCGTTTGCACGAAGCTTTGACCCGTCTTCAAGCGACCAATAATTTTCCAGAAATGACCGGCAGATTGTGTCCAGCGCCCTGTGAATCCGCCTGTGTGCTGGGACTTCGCTCCGATCCTGTGAATATTCGAGCCATCGAATGGGGGCTGGTTGAAGAGGGATTTCGCCAGGGTTGGATTCAGCCCAAGCCTGCAGTGAAAAAAACCGAAAGAAAAATTGCGATCATTGGCTCTGGCCCAGCCGGTCTCGCAGCTGCACAACAGCTCGCGAGGCAAGGTCATTCAGTGACAGTGTTTGAAAAAGAAAGGCAAGCTGGCGGTCTTCTTCGCTACGGAATTCCAGATTTCAAATTGCAAAAATCCTGGGTGGATCGGCGGTTGACTCAGCTGCAGGCTGAAGGGGTTGAATTGAAAACCTCTACTTGTTTGGGAAAAGATTTTGACTATCAAGATTTGCAAAAAAATTTTGAGGTTGTGGCGCTCGCCATGGGAGCTGAAAAGCCCCGGGATCTGCTGGTTCCTGGACGGGAACTGAGGGGCATTCATTTAGCAATGGATTATCTGAAAGATCAAAATCGCTTTTTCTCAGGAGAAAGCCAGGATCTTCAGATCAATGCTCGTGGCAAGCGAGTGGTCATCCTCGGAGGCGGAGATACGGGCTCCGACTGTTTAGGGACGGCTTTGCGCCAAGAGGCTTTGAGTGTCGTTCAATTTGAAATCCAAGCCCAGCCATCTGAATTACGAAGTGAAAAGACTCCCTGGCCCTTCTGGCCAATGAAGCTCAAAGTTTCTCATGCTCATGAAGAGGGAGGCAGTCGGCAGTGGAGCTTTTCCACGGAGGCCTTCCTTGGGAGTGGGGGCCGAGTTGAAAAGTTAGCCGTGCGAAAATTAGGAGACAAAGGCTCTGATTCGCTCATGACCTGGGAAGCAGATCTGGTTTTTTTAGCTCTTGGATTCACCGGCATCCAAAGAGACTATCTCAAATCCATTCCAAATTTGAAAATCAGTGAGAATGGCCGCATTCAAACGGATCAGTTTCAAACGTCTGAACCAGGAGTCTTCGCATGTGGAGACAGTCAAAGAGGAGCGAGTTTGATTGTTTGGGCGATTGCAGAGGGACGAAAGATGGCGACTGCGATTGAAGCCTATCTGGCAAAAGAAAAATAAAAAAAAGACCAGCCTTTTAGAAATTGGCTGGTCTTAAAATGATTCTTTGAAAGAAAATTAATTCTCAACAACTTGAACTTTGCAATCAGCAGTTGCCAACCAGACAGGCCAGCTCGGAAGGAGCGCATTGACTTGCAAGAGGCTTCCTTCGACTGTTTGCAATTTTGACTTTGTTGGTGCCAATTGCAAAGCCAACATATAGAGAGCCTCTCCATTTTCATCATTCAAGTGCAGGTAAGTTGGAGATTCATAACCGACCACGCCGACAGTGACAGTGAAAGGCTTGGTGTAGGTGCCGAGCTTGGACTCGACAACAAGTCCTTGAGCAGAACGTTTTTGAGTTTCAAGTGTGACGCCGTTTGAAAGTTCGCACTCGAGATAATTCACTCGGTATTTTTCAGCGGCAGATGCGATTGTGGCAGCCAGTAAAAGACCGGTAATGACGAAAAACTTAGACATGATTGTCTCTCCTTCATGGTAGTTGAGAGAAGGAATTAACAGGCCAGGAGACTGAAGACAACATTTTGAGCAATGACAAGCTTGTTAGAGTATTTGCCCTATTTGGCTAAGAGCAATTCTTGATCTTCTATTAACATCTCTTGCAAAATCAATCAAAAGCATGGCCTTGCGAAAGAAAAAGTTCAGCGTTCTGCTCGAGATTTGTTGTTCGCATTCAAAAATAAAATTTCATTGAATCAGAAGTCGCAAAAAAGAAAACCTCGATCTTGATCTAGATCGAACACTGGACCTCGGACTGCTTTATGACCTTTGGTATTGTCTAAACAATTTGTCTCTAGTAATTTTATTTCAGGTCTCAGTCAAAGATCGTTTTTCAAACTCAACATTTCGAGAATCGAGTTGCTCTGTGAACCTCTTCAGGGATGAATACGGGAAAGCCGAAGCAGATTTTCTTCAGTTCCACTCGCAAGCGCGCTATCCAGCCGAGTTGATTCGAGACCAAAGTCAGTTTCTTTTTGAATCCAAATTTGTTCAGCAATTATCCACAATGGATGAATACTTCATCTATCGTCTTCTGTGCTGGCGTCGAAGCCGCTATATTTCCACTTCTTTACAGCTTTCCGTTTTTCTGAATCACTGGATTGAATTCAAAAAAATATCACCCTTTCTTTCTGCGACTTTTCTCTCCGCTGCTCGGGTTCGATTGAAAACCTTCGAGCTTAAAAATTTGTTGGAATCATTTTCAAAGCTCGAAAAGTTTGGATTTGCCAGGCATCCCAATTTGGCCGGACTTGAGATGATCCTGAATCGCAACAATCAAATCCAAAATTTTTCAGAAGCCGATAAAATCCAATGGCTGTTTTGTGCGATTGAAGCACAAACAAAAAATCCTCGGACTCCCTATCCCGATTACTGGAGTTACGATGAGATTTGGGATTTGGCCCTCCAATGGGAAGCGGAGACGCTTGTTCCGCTGATGATTTTTAAAAAATTTAAAACCACCGATTTAACCCGATGTCGAGTGCTTCAGTTTTACCTTCAGCAAAATCGGCTTGAGAATTTGGAGACCATGGTGACAATTCTAATGCCGTCGCTCAGCGATTGTTTTGTTTGCCCCGAGGTCATTCGATTGGGACTGCAATCGGATATTCCTGAATTGGTTCAAGCTGCGGCTCAAAGAAAAATATTTTTTCAAAATCCCGAACTTGAGAAAAAAAGAAGTCTTTTTTATCAAAATCCCGAGCGTGAAATCACAATTTAAATTCCTTTGAGCTGAACGAAAGCATCAAGTCCCGTTGCTTTTAATTTCTTTGAAAGCTCTTGCATGGCTGCATCAGCGGAAAGCTTGGATGAAAAAGAGTCACAGGTCAGGCTGATGCTCAGCTTTTCCCGAGCAGGTAAAAAATGAGCGATTTGGCCACTTTTTTTCATTCGTTTTTTCATTTCAGGGCTTTCACTGATCCACTGGAAAAGCAGAGTGTGGCCGGTGGTGGAACCATTTAAGCTGTCGACTGTCCATTTGGCAGTCTGAATAGCTAATGCCGACGGAAGGCGTTCGCGCCGAGGTTCTTGGCTGTCTAAGACAGAAAGAGTGCATTTGCTTTCCCCGGCTTTTTTTTGAATCGACCAGGAGCTGCCAATTTCAGCATTGCTTTGATTTTCCCGATCTTTCGCTTGAATTTTGGAAAGATCGAGACTGTATTTTTTAGAATTCGAAGAAAACTTCAAAATTGAAGCTTTGTCGCCATCCGAAGAAGATGGCGACTGGGCCTGAACGCTCAAACAGAGAGAAAGCAGAATGAAAAGAATCATGCGAAACTGTCTCCTTCGCCGATTCAATTATTACTGAACAGCTCCCTGGGTGCAAGCAGATGGAGGTCTGGCAACCCCTCGCTGGTCCGTGGCGGGGCAGCTGGTTCCAGTGTTGTAAGCTGGGCTTCCAGCAGCTGGTTTCAAAGTCGCCGTTGGGCCACCGTTATAGGCCAGAGCTGTTGGCAACAAAGGGTCCTTGAACTGAGTTCCAGATGTGCACAAAGGATCTGGATTGGTGCAGATCAAGTGTTTGTTCGGCCATTGCAAATTGGGAGAACCAGAACTTCCTGGTGCCCGGCAGGCCATCGGTGAGCCGCAATCGTTGGTGGTGTTGTTGGCAAACAGAGTGTTTCTGACGGTGAGATTGTCGCCAAAAATCGCAGCTCCGAAATAACCAGGACCCCCGCTGGCTTGATTGCCTGCAAAAGTGAGATTGGTCAGGCTGCCAGTGTTTCCGAAAGAAGCCATCGCTCCGCCGACACCTTTCGTGGAAATATTTTTAAAGAAGGTGCTGTTGATAAAAGTCAAGGCACTGCCGTCGACGAAGATGCCTCCACCGGCTCCTGTCGAGCTGTTGTTGGAAAGTGTCGTGGCTTCGATTTTCAAAGAAGAATTGTGGATGTAAAGAGCTCCGCCACCTTTGCTGGCCACGTTGCTATCAAAAGTGCTCTTGGTGATTTGTGTTGGCTGTCGACTTGTGTTGACAGTTCGAAACAGGGCGCCGCCAAAAGCATTGACTCCAGATTTGTTGCGCTGAAAAGAGGATCCGCACACTTGCACTGAGAAAATCTCGGCCCCATCAATGGAAATCGCTCCGCCGTTTCCACCATTTCCAACCTGGCCGCCAGCATAAGAGCAAGTGGAAGTGGAGATGCTATTGGCACCGCTGCCAGTTGCAATGTTGTCGGTGAATCGGCTGTTGTAGACTTTCAAATTTCCAAAGAGAGAACCGATGGCCGCACCGTTAGCGCCAGTGTTGCCACTGAAAACACTGCCAACAACCGTTGTTTCCATCATTCCGACTGCATAGATACCACCGCCGGCCACATCAGGACCTATACTGGGTGCTTTGTTGGTGATGAATTGCGAATTAAAAACGCGAAGAATTCCATCACGTGCAAAAATCGCTGCTCCGCCGCCATCGACATCCGTTCCCTGTGAGCAAGGAGCTGGAGCATAGGGGATTGCCGGGCCTGTGGATTTGGCATTTCGAAAAGTGATATTTTGAATTGTGATCCGTCGAGCGGTTTTTTGCCAGTTCGGGCCACTGTAAAATAAAATTCGGGTTTTGTTTTGCCCATCCAAAGTGATCAGGCCTTTCCCATCAATTGTGGTGTCGATATCAGAGCGCAATTTTTTCTGTGAATTGATATAAATCGTGGCCGCACCGCCACAGTTAAAAGTGATCTTTCCACCTTTCGCTATGGCATTGGCCAAAGCCGTTTCCGTGCAAGAGGCCGCTGTTCCAGTTCCCACCACTACATTGGGAACCGACATATCAACCGGAGCCACTGGTGGTGCGCAGACGGCTGAAGTCAAAGCTGTCGCCGCTTGAGTCTGCAAGGAAAAAGTCAGGGAAAGGCCCGCCAATGGCAGGGATAGAATTCTGAGTCGTTGCATATAAAACCCCCATACGTGCATGCTTGTGCATTTGAATTGAAATCTATCTTCTATCGATTTTGCAATTTAAGAGCCTGTCTCAGATTGAGAAGGGCCTTGAAAGTATTGAAGTTAGCTTTGCACGAATTGCTCAACTTTTTCAATTTGCCTGTTTTTTCGACAGCAAAAAAGTGCATTTTTCTGAGGAATGGCAATTTTTTAATTAACCACAAGCCCGGAGTTCGTGGATAATCGGCGGCATGAAGAATCTTCTGTGGTTTCTGACTCTTTTTTTGTCACTCTCAGTTTGGGCCGATGAAGGGGGAGTGAGTTTTTGGGTCCCTGGTCAAGTCGGAAGCTTTGTGGCCCTGTCGGACCCTGAGGGTTGGTCACTGCCGATGAGTTATTACTACGCCAACGTCACGGCCAGTGACTCTCAGAATTTTCGCTATGGTTCGCGTCTGACTGCTGGAATGGAGTCCACATCGGGTTTTTTTTATTTTCAACCCACTTACGCCTATCCTCAAAAAATTTCAAATGGGCAGCTGGCTTTAGGGCTTCGATTTGCTTATGGAACAAAAATGGTTTCTGCCCGGACCGACCTGACGACAGCACAAACTCCGGCATTTTCAAATTTTCGTGAGGATCAAATCACTGGGATGAGTGATCTTTCCCCCATTGTTAGCATGAAATGGAATGAAGACTCAAAAAATTCTCTTCTCTATTTTCGCGCCAATCTTCCGACTGGTGAATACAAAACAGACCGGCTGGCGAATATGGGTCTTGGACGAGTGGCTTTTGATTTGGGTGGGGGAGCCACTTATTTTGATGAAAAAAAAGAGCGTGAGTACTCTTGGGTTTTTGGCATGACTTACAATTTTGAAAATCCCAATACGGATTATCAAAGCGGCATCAGTGCGCATTTGGATTTGGCTTCGGCGCAGTTTGTGTCGGATCGAAATTTCCTTGGACTGGTTGCTTATTTTTATGAGCAAATTGGATCTGATACAGGACCTGGAGCTCTTTTGGGCGATTTCAAATCCCAAGTGGCTGGAATCGGTCCACAAGCGGGAACTTTTATTCCTGCTGGGAAAAAGAAACTTCTCGTTCATTTCAAAGGCTATTATGAATTTGCTGCTAGCAATCGACCAGCTGGCTGGAACACTTGGTTGAATGTGGTGATTCCGCTTTGATCAGGTTGTTTTGGACCAATCGATTCGATCGATTTTTTTTGCCAATTCAAAATCCTTTTCAGTGATTCCGCCTTCATCGTGAGTGGTGAGCTCGATTTTGACTTTGTTGTAAGAATTCGACCAATCGGGATGATGATTCAGACTTTCAGCTTCAAATGCCACTCGGGTCATGAATGAAAAAGCTTCGGCGAAGGATTTGAAAACAAATTCTCTTTCCAATTTTTTCTCGGCGTTGACTCGCCATTGGGGGAGATCTTGTTTGAGATGATCAATTTTTTCATAATTTCTTTGCTCTGCCGTGGCCATGGAATTTCTCCTTCTTTGTTGATTGGCAGCCAAGCCCCCTTTTTGCCTCAGAGAAACGAATGGACTTGGCTTGATTTGAGATCGAGCAAGATAAGGGCCAGATTGACCGGCTAGATTTACAAAATCATTCCGGCAATCGTTGCTGTCATAAATGTGCAGATTGTTCCGCCCACCAGAGCCAAAGGTCCCAATTGTGTGAGGTGAGTCCGTTGCTTGGGTGCCATGGCGCTGATGCCACCAATTTGGATTCCGATCGAGGCGAAATTGGCAAAACCGCAAAGAGCGTAAGTGGCCAGCAAGGAGGATTTCTCATTGAGAAAAAGACCAGCATCTTTCATTTTTCCCAAAGAAGTGTAAGCATAAAATTCGTTGAGAATTGTTTTTTCTCCCATCAGCTGACCCACAAGCTTCATATCATTCCAGTTATCGACACCGATGAGCCAGGCAATCGGTGAAAAGAGCCAGCCAAAAATCACCTGCAGCGAAAGAGGCCGGCCCCCCGTGTATTCAGCAAGGCTTGCACTCAGCCCGCTGAGATCGCCAAAGGATCCGATCAGCCAATTCATCATGGCCATCAGGGCCGTAAAGACGAGCAGCATGGCGGCCACATTCACGGCCAGAACCACGCCATCTGTCGTTCCGACAGAAATGGAATCCAAAATATTTTCGCCTGGCCGCTCTTTGGACATTTCCAATTTGGTGTCGAGATTTTCTGTTTCCGGCAAAAGAATTTTTGAAACCAAAATTGTCGCCGGAGC
>JBGGMM010000019.1:0-4887 GCA_041288045.1 Pseudobdellovibrionaceae bacterium
ATTATGATCCCGAAACTCATCTAAAAATGGGACAAGCACTTGCTCCCCTCCGAGATGAAGGAATTCTGATTTTGGGAAGCGGGCTCAGCTATCACAATCTTCGCAACTTTGGCCCAGGAGCGAAAGATGTCTCAAAAAAATTTGATCAGTGGCTGCAAGAAACATTGACGTCGTCAGCTCCAGAAAGACGAAGGGCCAGGCTCCTTGATTGGGAAAATGCCCCAGCGGCACGAGCCGCTCACCCGCAAGAGGATCACCTCATTCCATTGATGGTGGCACTGGGTGCTGCTATTGATGAAACCGGTGAAATGATTTACCACGAGGACGATTTTATGGGCGGCCTGTCAGTTTCGAGCTTTCGCTTTGGACAACCTCGACCTTTGGCCTGACTTGAGTGACGGCTTCTTCGCATTGCTTCGTTAAGCGGATCCCCGACTTGACCGATAAAAACCTTATGGTTTCCATTTGGGTCATCATCGGTTTAATCATCTCAGCAATTGCAGTATCCAGTTTGGGTGCCACGTTTTCTGTTATTGGTCTTGGCGCACTTTTTTCTGGAGCCGTATTAGCCGTTTGGGCAATGGCTGCAGCACTTGAGTTAGCGAAATTTGTCATGGCTGCCTACCTTCACCAAAAATGGAAAAGTTTGAATTTTTTCTTTCGCACTTACCTGGTTTCTGCAGTTGTTGTTCTCAGTCTAATCACCAGTATGGGTATTTTCGGTTTTCTTTCAGATGCTTACCAGTCGGCTTCCACTGTCCTTGAATCTGAAAATATCAAACTCAAGTCGCTTCAAACACAGCTTGAAAGCAGCAAAAACGAAATTTTACGTCTTAACCGGGCAATTGATGAAATTCCGGAAAATCGAATCAGCCGCAGAATGAAGGCTCGATCAGAAGCTGAGCCAAAAATAACAGCCCTCAATAAGCAAACAGATTCAATCAATGAGCAGATTGAAAAAGCTCAGCTCACCATTCTGGAAGTGAAGAAGAAAGTGGGTCCTCTCATTTACATTTCCCGCTCATTCAATATTGAGATCGACCAAGTTGTGAAATACCTGATTTTCGTTCTGGTTTCTGTTTTTGATCCGCTAGCCATCTGCCTCGTCATCGCCACCAGTGATTCGCTTCTTTCGAGAAAGCGGCAGTCCTTACAATCTCAGCCAATAGCCACATCTCCGCAGCCTCCTCTGGAAAAACCTCCTGAAGAAGAGATCATTCAAATGCGATTTGCTGATGAATCAGATCAAAGCGCGGTGTAAGAATGGAAGTCGTCAAGCTCCTCGAACGCAAAGGAGTGATTCGAAGTTTTGGGGTCTGCCTCATTCTCGCTCCCCTCTTTAACACATTCCTGTTGGTCTGGCTGATGCCTCAAGCCGCTGACAAATGGACATTGGCCACTTTCTGGAGTGTTTTTTCATCCGGCGTTCTTTTTCAAAGAGTCCTCGATGTTGCGAGTGTTTTCATTGGATGTTTTCTTTTAACCGGCACAATTCAAGCTTGGGGATGGGTCCTGGCATTCCTGGGTGGATACATCACAATGCAAATCACTTATATGGGAAAAAATTTTCGCACCAATCCTTTCTCAATTTTGTTTTTCCTCATCAACATTGGAATTTTCCTGTTTATTGCGGATCAATTGGTTTGGAAACAGAAACGGGACCAGAAAAAAAAATCTCAGCAAAAAGCGCCACAATTTCCACTCCCCAAACTTCAGGCCTCTGCGAATGCTGAGGCCCCTCGGACCTTTGAGCTCTCTCCGACAGATAAAGTGGATTTACAGCCAGCAACCAAGAAACCACTTTCTTTCCGCTCTCACTCAAAGATGATCGTGCATTTTAAGGATTTTGGACCTTGGGCTCAATTGACATCCATATCCTCAGCAGGAATTGAAGTTCGCTCAACGGGTGAAATCCCGCCACAAATTGAATCGAGAAAATTGGAGATTCAATTGGGAAAAGACCTCAGGCTTCGGGCTCAATTTCTACACCGTCATGGCCCTCACTTTTTTTTCGAATATGACAAGCTTCCGCAGGACCAAATCAAACAGCTCAACGCCTGGCTTTCTCGGCAAGCCGGTTGAAACTTAAATGAGATCCAAAGGTCGTTTATCTTCTTGAAATATTTTTTCAGAAATTTTGGCTTCTTGCATTTCAGAACGAGAGGGTTCTTGATTCTCTTGAAATTTGGAAAGAATCATTTCAGCCACTTGGTCAGCATCATGAAACGTCGGTCCACCTTTGACCTCTCGAACTTCCATAGATGGGACTCGTTTGAGATTTCGACAAAGACTGACGCGATCTTGGTCCCCATAAATGCACATTCCGGGAATGTTTTCTAATTTCCTGATTTCAGGTGTGACTTGATGTGGATAAGGGCCGCTTCGACCTCCCTTGAGCAAATCGCCCAGGCCTAAGCGAAATGCGGCCAAACGAGCAACGCCGAGCAAAGCCACCATTTTCACTTTCGAGCGAAGCTCTTCTTTCAAAAGGTTCACGGCAAAAGGGAGAACATCGGCACCTTTCGAATATCCAACAAAAATAATGTCATGCTGCCCAGGATGTGAATCCAACCACTCCTGAATCACCCGCGAAAGATCTTCAGCCAATAGAGCTGGCGTTTTTTTCTTTTGAAAAAAGTACCTTAATGAATCCAGACCCATCACTTCAAAACGTGCGGCCGAGAAAATTTCTGCCAATCTTTGATCAAACTTAACCCAGCCGCTGGCGCCCGAAAGAATCACTGCCAGACCTTTCGGCGAACCCTGTTGGCTTTCAAAATGAACATGAGGCAACGGCAATTCAGAAACACGACTGATCAGAAAAAGAGCCCCCATGCAGATCGTGATCAAAATAGCCATAAAAAAAGGAATCAAAAATTCCATCATGAGCCTCCCTGTGCTGAAGATAACATCAAATTTCCATTGTGATGCAGGTCTGATGTAGCGCGCATCGCGATTGCTTGCAGCATCATTAAAGAAACTTGGCTTTTTTCAGTGAAATTTTTGCTGGAATTCGGAATTTCTTCTCGGATCAAAGGCCAGGTCACTTTGACGATATTTGTAATTTTCACTCATAATAATGCCAAGTGAGAAAACTCCGAATTGATCAAAATTTACTCGCTGTCGTCCTCATGGCTTGGGTCTTCATTGTCCCACTGATCTATTGCCGTTATCTCAACCAAAATTTTACTTCGACCAAAGCCATTGCCGTCCACTTTGTTGGTGTGCTAGCTGCCATAGCCCTTCTAATCCGCGGACAAGTTTCTCTCCCGAATCGACAATTAATGGGATTGGCAGGCCTTGCTATTTTACTCAAGTCGATCACAGCCTTTCTATTTGTCAACTGGGTGACAGTTTCTAATTTACTTGAAGGATTGTCTTTTGTTGTCCTTTGCCTGTTTTTCACGACAGCTTTGAAAAATAAGAGTTTCAATAGCAGGACGCTTTTTTGGTTCTATCTTCCCTCTTCATTGATGATCACGATTTATGCTCTCGTGCAGTTTGTTCAATCTCGTATTCTCGACCGAAACCCGGAGCCATTTTTTTTCAGTGGAACCTTCGGCAACATCAACATGATGGCCGAGTACTTGGTGTTGCTTCTGCCTTTGGGTTTTTATCTTGCTCGCACTCAAAAAGACTGGAAAGGACAAGTCCTCGCAGTCGCCAATGCCGGATGGATATTTATGCTCCTCGTTGGTCAGAGCCGTTCCGCTTGGATAGGGCTTTTCTTTTGTTTTCTTTTCAGTGCGATTTCTAAGCTCAATCGCCGCGAATGGCTTTGCTATTTGATTCCTTTAGGACTTTTCTTTGCGACAAAAATGATTCCATACGATGGACCAGACTATGCCCAGGCCAAATCTGGCTCATTTTCAAAACGCTCGGAACTTTACAAAGGAGCCTCCAAGATGCTCCTCGATAACCCCTTGGGCATCGGCGGAGGCCGCTTTCCTTTTTCCTACATCCCCTACCAAATGACCACACAGGAGCCTCCAACCGAAAAAGAACGCTTCGACACTCCTCATAGTGAGCTCTTGAAATGGGGAATTGAAAATGGCTGGGCTTTTCTTTTTGTCAGCTGTCTTTGGTGGCTTTGTTTGGGGTTCTTTGTCTGGAAAATCAAAGCACCTCCAGAGCTTCTGACGTTTTACCGAACTTCTTATGTGGTCATCGGTCCCCAACTGCTCTTTCAATTCCCTTTTGAAAATCCTGGATCTGTCTTGGCTCTTTCTTTTGTCTTGGGATTTCTGTTCTCAGCCAGCTCCAATCTCTCATTGAATTCAAAATGGATGACGCGAGTGGTGGCAGGTCTTGCGGCTGCTCTTCTTTGTGCTAAGGGAGTTTCCTTTACGACTGCCAAATATCTCGAATCCCAGCACCCGAATAATTTAGAGGCCCTCGAAACGGGCTGTCAGATCGATCGTACAAATTGGTATATTTGCTTTTTGTATTCAATGAAAGTTGCTTCTTCCACATTCCCACGGGATGCCTTTCCCATTTTGGATATACAAATTCGACAGCGTCCTTTTGATTATCAGTCTCTCAGAGCCCTGACCTATACCTACGTTCAAACCGGCAACACTCGAGGGGCTTGTGAATCGGCCTTGGTGTATAATACATTTTTTCAAGGACGAAGCCTGTTTACTGATTTTATCAAGCAGTACTGCCAATCAACCCCCAATCCTGTGTCCTTTCAGAACAGCCAGCAATTTACTGATGATTATAAAAACTGGCTCAGAAGACACATCAAGATTGACGAAGACGATCACTTCTAATTTTTCCAAACCCATTCCTCTGG
The DNA here is from genome assembly GCA_041288045.1 of Pseudobdellovibrionaceae bacterium. Classification (GTDB taxonomy): domain Bacteria; phylum Bdellovibrionota; class Bdellovibrionia; order Bdellovibrionales; family Bdellovibrionaceae; genus 21-14-0-10-47-8. The sequence continues at coordinate 4,796 of JBGGMM010000019.1, forward strand.
GAAAAGAAATCCAGTCCCAAAAATATCGGCTTGAACACCTTCCAAATTTTTTGGAAGAACAAAGGCCTCTCGTCGATGGTAAAGAGGAACAA
>JBGGMM010000020.1:0-6954 GCA_041288045.1 Pseudobdellovibrionaceae bacterium
AGAGGTTTAAGTTCTGCCCATGCCTTGAAGGGCGGATTTCGTATTCAGCTGCTGGTAGAGCCAATGAAAGCGATGAAAACAGCTGAGAATTTGAATAAGGATTTTGAAACTCTGTTCAAATCCCTGATAGCCATGCGTCCTGAGTTGACGGAGCTGAAGGGATTTTTGCGTCTGGAAATCGAGATTCTTGTTTTTCTTCGCAAGTTTCAGGCGGTTCCCGATCTGAACTCGTCTCAAGTCAAAGAACTTCAGACGAGCATTTCGATTCTTCACGATTTGAAAAATCCATCTCAGGGCGATTATTTGTACATGGCAGTTCTGCAGGCTTTGATTCTGAAAGCGCATGTTCTGCAACCATTGAAGTTTGAAAACTGTCAACAGGCCGTGCGCCAAGTGCAAACTCGACTGCAATCAGTGGCGAATGATTACGGCAAAGTGATTACCTATATGAATTTCGCCCAGCCTTCTCGTCAAAAAGATTACGAAAAACAGCAAGCTCAAATCGAGCAAGTTCTCGGAGAAACATCTTTGTTGACAACTTCTTCTCTCATGACACTATCTTTGGTAGAGCATGTATCGAGCGCTACGCAGCCCCGCATTTTTATTTCTCCGCCGGAGTGTTCTCCTTAATTTTTTCATTTTTATTTTTGGACAAGTCATTGGCCTTCACGTGATGGCGCAGGTTCCTTTATCCAACTTAAGAAATCCCAGAACTTTTTCTCTGAATTATTCTTCTCTTTCGATCAAAGGAATGGCTTTCGCTTGCCTCGGCCTGACGGAAATTCCTGACGATCTGCTTTGTCAGCCAGCTTTTTTGCGGAAAGAAAAGAAGACCAGATTTGCCGCCAATGGATTGATCTCCAATGGTTATCAATCTTTGGCAAAAGCTCGCCGAATTTTGGCCAACGACTTAGATGCTGAATTTATGGATAAGCTCTTCAATGAAGATCGAATCATCGAGGTCGAAACAAATCCTTCGATGTTCTTTACATCTTCCTACCTCGCGGGGAAATACCTGCTCTACGGTCTTCAGTACTATTCAACTCAGCGCAATCAAGCCAATCCGGAGCTTGAGATTTTCGCTTCCGAATCCAGGCAGTGGATCGTTCAGGGAAGTGTGGATTATCAAAGATGGCTTTTCTTCGGGCTGCAATTTCGCAATCAGCAGGATAAAATCGTTCGAAAGCGTTTTCGTTTAGTGGATTTGGGAACGGACAGTGGGAAGGACCTCTTGAAACCCCAGGAATACTCTCGACTCTTTCTTGAGCCTGGGGTGGGGGTCGTTTTAGGCGATTTTAAATTCTCAGTTTTAGGCTCAGGTCTGATTGTTTCAGGTGACACAGAAGGGGATTTCCCGGATCGACCTGAAGCCCAAGCCGGCGCTGCTTATGAATTTTCATTGCCAGTCGGAAGTCTCGAACTCGCTCTCGACTATAAAAGTCTCAGTTACGAAGAAGAATCCACAAGCGATAAATTTCATACAGGAGCTCGGTTCAAATATGGTGCTCTGAATCTTTTGACTGGCGTCGATTCCTTTGGTTTTTCAGGTGGGATGCTCTTCACAGTTGAAAAGATTTATTCTGGCATTCTGTATTCCACTTCGCGGGTTCCATGGAGAGATTCTGAGGAGTACGCTCAAACAGCCTACATTGAATTGGGATGGCAATTGTGATTCGGCTTTGTTTTTTGGTCTTCCTTTTTGTTTCGATCACTGTTCAAGCCAAAGAGTTGGCCTTGAAACCCATTCCACCTCCAGCGAGTGGCCCCAAGAATTCAAAATGGAATCAGTACTCTCAATACTTCAAACGGTCTCAGACCCAAGAGCGAAATTTAGGCTGGAGCTATGTGGTCAGCGGAGGAATCGGCTTTGTAGGTGGCTTTGTCGGCAAAGAAATTTCAAAAGACCCGCTTGAGGATGGAGCTTATACGATTTTCCAGTCGATTGGAATTGCAGCGATCGGATACGGTCTCTACAAAATCTATATCGGCTCGGAAGAGCAGCGTTTTTTCCAGTTACTTGAAGACAGCGCCATCTCAGTCAGTGAGAAAGAACAGATCTTTGAGACCTATCGAAGTCGACAAAAAGAATTGACCCTCAGGGAAAACCGAATCCGAGCACTGACTTTTGGTCTGATTGCCGGGCTCAATCTTTATACAGCTTCTCAGCAAGGGCCCGGAGTTGTTCGAGATTCGCTTTATTTTATCGGAGGAGTGAATCTCTTGGCTTCAGCCTCCTACGCCTTTGAATTCTGACTCAACGCTTTAGGGGGCTGACCAAAGCTCTGATTTGTCAAAAATCCAAGCTTTTGGGCTGCCTGTTGACTTCTGGAATTCAGATCATCAGAATCGACCCTACACGTATGATTTGGGATGGGGATAAGATTCGAGAATTGCGTTTGAGAATGGGTTGGAGTCAGTCCGATCTCGCTCGGCGTCTGCGAATTGATTCATTAAAAATCGGTCAATTGGAAATGGGCCTTGAAGAAACCTCTGAGGATCTCACTCAGGCTTTGGAGCTTTTGGATCGGCAGGCCGATGTCACCGCCGATGCCGTTTTCTGCGGAGCGCTCTCTGAGATCATTTTTGAAGACGAAGACGTTTTGCAGGTCGACACAAGCTCGATCCATCGGAAATTTCTCGATCAATAAAGCCCTTCAGTGGTAGACCAAAAAGCATGAAAAAGCTTTTCTTGGTCGATGTCAGTTCTCTTTTTTTTCGAGCCTTCTATGCTGTTCGCCCTTTGACCGCGCCTTCAGGGCTGCCCACCAATGCGATCTATGGTTTTCTCTCCATGCTCATGAAGCTTCTGAAAGACGAAAAACCTGAATATTTGGTTTTCTGCTACGACCGGAAAGAACCTTCATTCCGCAAAGAAATTTACCAAGAGTACAAAGCCAACCGCAGCGAAATGCCCGAAGATCTGGCGCCCCAAATCCCTTACATCAAAAAATTAGCAGAAGTGATGGGGCTTCCCTCTTTGGAAATCCCCGGCTACGAAGCCGATGACCTGATTGGGACGCTGACACACTTAGGGCGAAAGCATCAAATGGAAATCTTCATCGTCAGCGGTGATAAGGATTTTGCCCAGCTTCTCGAAGAACATGTCTATCTCTACGACACCATGAAGGGCGAAAAAATCGACACTAAAAAAGCAATTGAAAAGTGGGGAGTCAATCCCTCTCAATTTGTCGATTATTTGGCATTGGTCGGAGATTCCTCAGATAATATTCCGGGCGTGTCTGGTATCGGTCCGAAAGGCGCTCAAAAACTTTTGGAGCAGTATAAAAACCTCGAAAACATTTTTAAACATCTCGACGAGATCAAGGGGTCCACCAAAGACAAATTAGCTGCAGGCAAGGAAGACGCGTTTCTATCCCGCAAGCTTTCTGAAATCGTCACCAATTGTGAAATGGACACCAACATCAAAACCTACCGTCGGCGTCCCTTTCACAGAGCCGACCTGATTTCTCTTTTTGATGAGCTGAATTTTAAAACTTTCGAAAAAAACATCTGGCCTTTGGATATTTCAGACACTTCGGTTGAGGCTGCAGCTCCAGAAATCCCAAAACCAATTCAAGAAAATTTTCAAAAATCCTCTGTCAGCAGTGAATTTCAGTTTGAAGAGATTGATACCAAAGCGCTTTTGAAAAAACTGAAAAAACAAGATGAAGTCTGGGGACTCATGGCCAACCAGGGGCTTTTTCTTGTGCACAAGAATCATGTCTATGGTCTTCAAGGGGAGGCCACTGAGCTTGGAAAAATTTCCGACGAACTGGAGCTTCACTGGAAGGGATTTGACCTCAAAAGTTTTTGGCATGTGATTCAGCCGAAAAGTCCGAAGGCCACTTGGGATTCGCAATTGGCGGCTTATGTTGTGAAACCTGGTGAATCCCTGTTCTTTGACCGTGTCTTTTCAAGATTCCTGGGCGAGCTTCCATTGGATTTGCCATCCGGTCCAGAGTTGTTTTCAGCGCATCTGAAGCTGGAAGAAAAACTCAAAGAAAGCCTTCGTCAGGTGAAAGGCGAAACAGTTTTTACCGAACTGGATCTGCCTTTGGCCTCCATTCTTTACCAAATGGAAAGACGAGGAATTTTTTTAGATCGCAATCTCTTGTCACTGCAAAGCCAGGAGCTTGGTAAAGAGATCCAAAGCCTTGAAAAGAAAATTCACGAAGTGGCAGGTGAGACTTTCAATATCGGAAGCCCCAAGCAGCTTTCGCAAATCCTCTTCGAAAAGCTCAAGCTTCCGACTGGGAAAAAAACAAAGACCGGTTTTTCCACTGACAATGAAGTCTTGGAAAAACTGTCAAAATCTCATCCCATCGCTGATTTGGTATTAGATTACCGTGAACTGACAAAATTAAAATCGACCTATGTCGATGCACTTCCGCTTCTCGTGAAAGAGGATCAAAGAATTCACACGACCTTCAATCAAGCTTTGACCACAACGGGGCGACTTTCATCGAATGAGCCCAATTTGCAGAACATTCCGATTCGCACAGAGCGTGGAGCGCGAGTGCGAAAAGCATTCGCTGCAGAAAAGGGAAACCTGCTTTTGTCTGTTGACTACAGTCAGATTGAACTGCGAATTCTGGCGCATTTTTCTGAAGATGAAAATCTGATTCGGGCTTTTCAAGATGATTTGGACATTCACACTGCGACAGCCGCCGAAGTTTTCAGTGTTCCTTTGAAAAGTGTCACTTCCGAGCAAAGACGGGTGGCGAAAGCAGTCAATTTTGGAATCGCCTATGGGCAAGGAGCCTTTGGTCTTTCCGAAGTCTTGAGAATTTCAAGGTCAGAGGCCTCCGATATCATTAAGCGATACTTTGCCCGGTTCTCACGTGTGCAAAATTATATCGAGGACACAATCGCTTCGGCGAAAGACAAAGGCTATGTCGAAACTTTGAGTGGAAGACGGCGATACATGGACGAACTCAAATCCAACAATGCCGCTATTCAAAAATTCGGTGAACGGGCGGCCATCAATGCTCCGATTCAAGGAACCGCTGCGGATATCGTAAAAATGGCAATGATTGAAGTGAATGCCAAAGTGGAACTGCCGATGATCCTACAAGTGCACGACGAATTGATTTTTGAAGGCACACCAATTGAAGTTGAAAAAAATCAGACCCGAATTGTGAAAATCATGGAATCGGTTTTTCAGTTGAAAGCTCCGCTGAAAGCCAACTCCGGTGTCGGTCCCGATTGGGATTCAGCGAAGTAAAAGACCTACTCGAGCTCCCAGGCGACGACTTTTCCACCTTCAAAATAAACGGTTCTATGTTCGGATTTATAGCCATCTTGTGAAGAGACGTAGCGATTGTAGCGCCAACGCTCGTTTTTAAATTGCGGGTTCCCGGAAACTTCAACTGTGTCTGGGTCGCCCCAAGACTGTCGAACGACGGATTGGGGCATGCCAACCGCGATGTCTTGAGCCTCAATCAGGTCCTTCATATCCGTTTGAACGCTTCCCGAGCGAGAGTTGAAGCCTTTATCTGTCAGCCATTTCTGACGGGCTTCAAATCCGGGAAGGCTTAAAAACTGAACTCGCTCATAATCATTTTGAAACCAGGGAAGCGCTTTTGAATACTGTTCTGTTTCTTTCCGTGTCGAGAGAGAGTTTTCCAGCTGCTTCAATCGGGCTTTTGATGAAAAGTTGGCGACCGGTGTTTCTTCGGGCTGGGCCGAAGAAACTTTGGAGCTTCTTTTAACCCAGGATCCAGATGATCCAGTCTTTTGATTGCCGTAGCCGCTGTCGGGACTTCGTCCGAATTGACTGCAGCCCGCACAAGTTGCTATCCCCGTGATCACTAAGAGATTTGATAATTTCATTTCATTCCTCAATTGTTCTGTTCTCTTCCCTTCAACTATTCTAAAATAAACTTGATGTGTCGTGTTTCCATTTTTAGAATTGCAAGAGGCGACCTGACTCATTTCTCGACGAAAGGCTAGCAAAACAGCACCAATGGCTGATTCCAAAAAAGGTTCTGAAGAACCGCAAAAGCAAGCCCCGATCTCTGTTGCCGTCGAAGAGTCCTTCACTGACGAAGATTTGGATCAGGTTCTTTCCGAAGAAGATCCCGAATTTTTGAAAACAGTTAAAGAAATCAGCCAAGATAAAAATCTTTCGCTCTCTCAAATCGTCATCACCGATGAAGACCAGATTCTCAATGAAGAGAAAAGCGCCTGGGAAAATGGCGGCCGACTGAAAAAAGCCATTTACAGGTTTTTTCCATTCATGCCAAAACTTTCCCTGATTCTTAAAAAGTGGAAATTCGCTCTTTTTTCATTCCTTCGTGCCGAATGGGTTCGAAGCAAAAATTTTCTTTACTTTCTAGCGACAGACGGAAAGCAAAAAAGTCTCCAAGCAGTTAAAAAAGTTTTGAATGCAATCAGTGATTTTTTGTCGAATTCCATGCGAAATTTCAAATACCTCGGCTGGAAACTCAAGGTTGCTGTGCTCATGATCCTGATCGTTGCCGTTGGTACCGGTCTTTTCATTTACAAAAGCGTGACTCACGGGGTGTTACCTCAAAAGGATGAGCTCTTCATGCCGACTCTGGAAAGAGTGGCTTCGGAAGTGAAAGAATATGATCCCGCTTCAGAAACAGAGCCCTTCTATGAAAATCTGCGGGCACCATCAAACATTCTTCAGCTTCCAAAGGTTGTCGTCAATTTGCGAAAGTCCTCGCAATCAGGAACCAATCCCATGGGAGCTTTCGAGTTTTTCGTCGAGGGGATGGCGCCCGAAGTGGTGATTGAAATCAAAGACCGCGAAGTTGAGATTCGTGATCGTGTTCAGCGGGTCTTAGAAGAATTCAGCTTTGACATCTTGGACAAAGCTGAAGGAAAAAAGCTGGTGTGTGAGAAGCTCAAAAAAGAAATCAATTTGCTTCTCACCACCGGCAAAGTCAAAAAAGTCTGGATCAAAACGGTGATTTTAAAACCTTAAGC
>JBGGMM010000021.1:0-19926 GCA_041288045.1 Pseudobdellovibrionaceae bacterium
TCTGTGAGTTTCTACCGGAAAAACCAGAATCTCACCATGCCTACTATGGAATTTTACGCTCACAGAAATTATCGATAAAGAGTGATCCAATTGACGAAGTTGTGGTCACCTATTTTCAGAAAGGGCGCTCCTTCAGTGGAGAAGACACAATCGAAATCTCCTGTCATGGAAGCCCCCAAATCGTCAGAGAAATTCTTTCCGAACTGATCAATGCAGGAGGGCGTCCCGCGGATCGAGGTGAGTTCACCTATCGAGCCTTCATGAATGGGCGCCTTGATTTGGTTCAAGCCGAAAGCGTTTTGGCTTTGATTTAGAGTCAGTCCCATCAATCAGCCCACCAAGCGCTTCGTCAGCTTCAAGGGGATCTTTCAAAAGAACTTGAGAAAATTGAAAGTGATCTGATTTGGTGTCTTGCGCACATTGAAGCTTCCATCGATTTTTCAACTGAGGGACTTGAAGTCGTCGATCCGGGAATTCTTTTGGGCAAGGTGCAAGACTTGAAACGGCGAATTTTGAAGCTGGTTAAAAGCTTTCAAACAGGCCGCATTTTAAAAGACGGGTTTCGATTGGTTCTTTCTGGCGTCCCCAATGTAGGAAAATCAAGTCTTCTCAATCTTCTGGTTGAAGAAGACCGGGCCATCGTGACCGAGATCGCAGGAACAACCAGAGATCTGATCGAAGCCGCATTTATGGCCCATGGTTTTAAAGTCAACGCCATCGATACTGCGGGCCTTCGTGAATCGGCAGATCGAGTTGAAAAACTCGGCATTGAGCGCAGTTATCGAGCTCTTCAGGAAGCCGACGGAGTTTTTTTTATTTTTGATAGTTCGAAAGATTTAACCAATGAAGAGCTTCAAGAGCTTAGCCAGATGGATCTTTCAAAGACCTTTTTGGTTGGCAACAAGGCTGATCAGGGTTCTGAGGGCCCGAAGGAAAGAGTTCAACGAATAGAAAAGCAGTTGAAACAGCAAGAATTCATCCAAAAATTACAGGGTTTTGACAAGCTTTTAAAAGAGAAGATCCACATTGTCTCGGCTTTCGATAAAAGAGATGCCGAGAGACTGAAAGATCTTTTGGCGAAAACTTTGGATGAAACCCAATATGAAGATCAAGCGATCATCTCTCAAGCTCGGCACCACGAGAACCTCAGCAAGGCATTTGAAAATATGCTGCAATCTGAGGCGCTCGTCGAAGCGGGAACAAGTCCTGAGCTTTCAGCTCTCGAGCTGAAAGAAGCGCTTCTTCGAGTGCAAGAGACGATTGGAAAAAGGTTTGATGATCAGGTCATGGATCGTGTTTTCAAAGAATTCTGCATCGGCAAGTGATAGGTAAAGGGAGTATGATTCGACAAAGCGATTTTGATGTCATCGTGGTGGGAGCAGGACATGCGGGTGTTGAAGCTTCCTTGGCTTCGGCGCGGCTGGGGCTTTCCACTTTGATGGTGACTACGAATACGGATCGAATCGCCTACATGAGTTGTAATCCTTCAATCGGTGGTTTGGCCAAGGGCCACATGGTTCGAGAGATTGATGTCATGGGCGGAGAAATGGGATTCGCTGCCGACGCAACATGCATTCAATTCAAACGGCTCAACTCTCGCAAGGGCCCGGCAGTTCGCGGGTCGCGCGTTCAAAACGATAAGCATCTCTATTCAAGATACATGACTGAAAAACTTTTTTCTCAGGCAAATTTGACTGTTCGTCAGGGCGAGGTAAAGCGGCTTTTGTTGGAGGGCAATTTGTGCGCAGGAGTTGTTCTTCACGACGGCTCAGAGATTCGCGCCAAAGCCACAGTTATCACCACCGGCACCTTTATGAACGGAGTGATGCATGTGGGACTTCAGCAAACTCCAGGTGGGCGTGTTGGAGACCTGGCCTCCGTTGGTCTGTCTGATCAGCTTCGGGAGTTTGGCTTTACGGTTCGGCGGCTGAAAACCGGAACCCCAGCTCGTCTTCATAAAGACAGCATTGATTGGTCCAAGACCACTCCTCAGTACGGAGATGAAAGATTTTTTCCGTTTAGCTTTAAATCTTCTTCAGAATATCAGCTTCCGCAGGTGGCCTGCTTTTTGTCCCGCACCACCGAAGCCACACACGAAATCATTCGAAAAAATCTGGATAAATCTCCGATGTATTGCGGAGTGATTGAAGGAACGGGGCCGCGCTATTGTCCTTCAATTGAAGATAAAGTGGTTCGTTTTGCAGATAAAAATACGCATCAGACCTTTCTCGAGCCCGAAGGACTGAATACGGACCTCATTTATCTGCAAGGAATTTCCACAAGCCTTCCCGAGGATGTTCAGCTGGATTTTCTGAAGACCATCCCGGGTCTTGAAAACGTCAAAGTGGTCCGATTCGGCTATGCTGTTGAATATGACTTTATTGAGCCGACACAAATTTGGCATCGTTTAGAGACTCGCCCTGTTCAACAGCTTTTTTTGGCGGGACAAATTAATGGGACCAGCGGCTATGAAGAGGCGGCCGCGCAGGGATTTGTGGCCGGTGTGAATGCCGCGCATTCGGTCCTTGGTCGGGGAGAGTTTGTTTTGAATCGGGATCAAGCCTACATCGGCGTTTTGGTCGATGATTTGGTGACCAAAGGAACTCGTGAGCCTTATCGAATGTTCACGTCTCGAGCAGAACACCGGTTAGTTTTAAGAGAAGACAATACAATCGATAGGTTGGGTGGCATTGGTCAGCGCCTGGGTTTAATGAGTGACGAGGCAAAGTTGCGGCTTGAGAGCTTGACCCTTCGTCGAGGCCAGTTGCTTCAAAAACTTCGTGAGACAAAGGTCTATCCGACAGCAGAAATGCAAGCAAAGCTGGCCGAAATTCAGACGCCAGTTTTAGGAAAATCAATTACATTCGAAGAGTTGCTTCGTCGGCCAGAGGTCGATTGTTCTTTGCTTCCGAGCCTTGGATTCGAGCTGGAATTGGACCCAAATGTCTGTGAGCCAGTGGAAATTGAGATTAAATATTCTGGCTATGTGAAACGACAGATCGAATTGATTCAACAGTCAAAACGCCTCGAAGATCTGCGTTTGGATGAAGAGTTGAACTATCGCGAAATTCGCGGCCTTTCCAATGAAGAAATCGAAAAACTCTCGCGTGTGAAGCCTAGAACTTTAGGTCAAGCCCAGCGCATTAGCGGAGTTAATCCTTCGGCTGTTCAGGCAATCATGATATACCTGAAGGGGCGAAAGAAGCTGCAGGAGATGGACCTTGAACTTCGCCAAGAGTGGATCTGATTCTATTACTATTTTTTGGAGAATTGATCAGTGGTTTCCCGACCTGTCATCGGATTGCCGCGCCCTTTTAAAAAAATATCATGACGAGCTTTTAAAATTTAATAAAACGGTCAATCTGATTGGCGTGAAGACAATTCCAATGGCCGACGCCATTCACTTTGCCGACTCCATTTTGGCCACGCGCATCATGGAAAAAGAAATCAGCCATGATGAGATTTATGACTTTGGTTCAGGAAATGGCTTTCCTGGTTTGATTATGGCGCTCATGATGCCTAAGAAAAGATTCCATTTGGTAGAGATCGATCAAAGAAAAGCAGAATTCCTCAAGCACATGATCACTTTGCTTGGTTTAAAGAATGCTGATGTGATGGTTCGTCAGATTGAAAGCTTTCCAGAAGGCTCAATTCAATGTGCAGTTTCTCGAGGATTCGCCTCGATTTCGAAGTCCATTCTGATGACTCGAAAGATTTTTCCAATTGGCGGAATCTATTACCATCTTAAAAGTGAAGAGTGGGCGACCGAGATCGCCGATATTCCCACACAGCTTTGTTCTTATTGGCAGCCAGGACTGCTAGGCGAATACAAGCTTCCGGTGGGCGAAGTTCGCTTTGCTGTCGTTAAGACTCAAAAAATCAACAATTGATTGTTCCACGTGGAACAAAATCAGTCGTGACCCTTCTTTTCTTCAGGTTCACCTGGTGGTTTTTCGGAATTAAACGAGATTCCAAGCTTCGACTGCTCCATTCGCTGCTGAATGCTCCAGTTTCGAGGGGCGACCTCAAGTTTTCGTTGGATTTTATACTCTTCCCACTCTTTTGGCGGGGGCCAGCTCTTTTTTTCTCTAAAAGCCGCCAAATATTTCTCTCGAGCCCATTTTTTTCGTGTTTCAGCCCTTAAGGACCAATATTGTTGGGCTTGTTTGAGCTTTTCGATCCTAGCGCGGGTTTCATAAACTCTTTTTTGCGCATATTTGACTTGTCCTGTTTGTGGGGCCACCGCTGCCAGGTCTTTTTCAAACCCCTCGAGCTCTTTTGAGGCTGCACTGAGCGCAGCCTTCACTTTTCCCTCTTCTTTGAGCAAATCATCATAGATCGGATCCATTTTTTCGGGTTCCGATTGAGGTTTGTCACAGGCAACAAACACAAACAGCAGCATGGTAAGAGTCAGAAAAGTTCTCATGTTCCACGTGGAACATCGGATTTTTTAGCAAAAGCCTTGAATTCATATAAAAAATACTGGATTTTTGTATGTAGACGAGGGGAAAAATGACAAAAACGATTTGTATCGCGAATCAAAAGGGCGGTGTTGGCAAAACCACCACCTCAGTGAACCTTTCCTCAGCCCTAGCTCACCTAGGTAAGAAGGTTCTTTTAATCGACATGGACCCGCAAGGGAACGCATCTTCAGGATTAGGGCTTAAACGATTCGAAAGCCAAGATTCAAACACCTATCATGTGCTTATTGGCGAAAAAACGTTAACTGAAGCCTCACAACAAACTAAAATTGCGAATCTTCAAGTGGCCACTGCCAATCCTGATTTGGTGGGCGCTGAAATCGAACTTGTTGACTTGCCGCATCGTGAATATCGCCTGAAAACGGCGATTGCCTCAGTCGCGCATAAATATGATTACATTATCATTGATTGCCCCCCCTCTCTGGGGCTTCTCACTTTAAATGCCCTAACAGCAGCCGATTCATTTTTAGTTCCTCTTCAGTGTGAGTACTATGCTCTTGAGGGTCTCAGTCAGCTTTTGAATACTGCGGGGATCATTAAGAAAAATTTGAATCCTGCTCTTCATATTGAGGGCATTGTCCTAACGATGTTTGATACGAGAAACAATCTTTCTCATCAGGTGGTCACAGAAATCCGGAATCACTTTGCCGAAAAAGTTTTTGCTGCCGTTATTCCAAGAAATGTTCGCTTAAGCGAGGCGCCTAGCCATGGTCAGTCTATTTTTGAATATGATGGAAGATCTATTGGCGCAATTAAGTACCTAGAGTTGGCAAAAGAGCTAGAGCAAAGGACTCAGAAAACCCTCAACAACAATCCACTTGAGGGGGATTTAAATGTCTGAATTAACTAAAGATAATCAGAACAAAAAGGCTCGATTGGGCCGAGGACTAGGATCTTTGCTTGGCGGTGGTTCGGATAGTCTATCCACGCCGCCCCCCCAGGCGACGCCGGCGCCAAACCTACCCAAAATGGATACCCAAACTACTCAAATGAATATCCAAAAAGAGCCGGCTTTGCCTCCAGAGGCCAGAGTTTGGCAAGTGGCTATTGATAAGTTGTCAGCCAGTGAGTATCAACCGCGAAATCACTTTGAAAAAGACAAGCTAGAAGAGCTGGCCGCCTCTATTAAACAAAATGGAATTCTTCAGCCGATCGTCGCTCGAAAGCTTCCCTCGGGTCGATTTGAAATTATCGCTGGCGAAAGGCGCTGGAGAGCCGCTCAGCTCGCGGGCCTTCATGAAGTTCCTGTCATCCTGAAGACTTTGGAAAATCAAGCCGCTCTTGAGTTGGCAATTATCGAAAACATTCAGCGTGAGGACTTAAATCCAATTGATGAAGCAGAAGCCTATCAACGACTTTCGTCAGAGTTCAGTCTCACTCAACAGCAAGTGGCGGATAAGGTTGGTAAGGATCGCGCCACGGTTGCCAATGCAATGAGACTTTTGGCGCTTCCGAAAGCTGTGAAAGATCTCGTCATTCAAAAAGAAATTTCTACTGGCCACGCCAAAGTCCTGTTGAGCCTGACAAATCCACAAAAGCAAGTGGAGCTGGCAAAAAGAATCAGTCAGCAAAAAATCAGTGTTCGGCAGTTAGAAAAATTGGTTGTTGCAGAAGCAGCAGGAACAGTTGCTGAACCCTCGGCCCCCAACAACCAGGACCTCATGAAGCAAAAACTTGTCAGTACTTTAGCCGAAGACTTGCAAAAAACTCTCGGCACCAAGGTGACCATCGATTATCGTCAATCCAAGGGACAAGTTTCGATTCACTTTTACTCAGACGAAGAGCTGACTCAAATTGTAGAGCGTCTGAAAGAGAGCCATGGATAGCACAGAAGTTTTTCAAGAAAACGCAATGGGTCACGTCACTGCTATTTTGGATCAAGGCGCAAGCTTTGAGGGAAAACTCACGTTCGAAGGCACTGTGCAAATTGGCGGCGCCTTTAAAGGTGAAATCTTCACCAAGGATGTGCTCATTATAAATCAGGGTGCCCTTGTCACGGCACAAATTGAAGCAGACACCATTATTATCAGTGGAGTTGTTGAGGGAAATCTTTTTGCGAGGCGGCGAGTAGTCATGCACCCGCCAGCAATTTTCAAAGGAACTGTCACAACACCATCTTTAAGGATCGACGAAGGGGTCGTCTTTGAAGGTGCCTCTTACATGCCTAAAACCTAAGCCATTTAAAGCCCTTGACCATTTCTTGAGGTCAGTGATACTTCCCAGCAGACCCGGATTTTGACGTCAATTTCAAAACATTTGGATTGGAATTATCTGCATGGCGATTTTAGAGCAGCTTGGACTGAACTCCTCTTTTTTCTTTCAATTCGTGATTTTTGCATTCGCTTATATCGTGCTTTCTCGACTTGTTTTTACTCCTTATTCACAAGCACTTGAACAGCGCGAGCAAAGAACGACAGGCGGCGAAGATCTCGCTGTCGAAATCAGCAAGCAAGCAGATCAACTTCAAAATCAGTATGAAGCCAAAGCCCGAGAAGTTTCGGGATCAGTGAAAACAATCTTTGATGAGTATCGCCAAGGCGCCAGCAAAGAATATGAAAAAATAGTTTCCAAGGCGCGAAGTGAATCTCAAAAACTAGTTGAAGAAGCTCGGCAAAAAGTGACTGTAGAAATGAGCGCTGCCGCCGCAAAAATCAAAGCCGAAGCTCCCATCATTGCACAAGAAATGACCCAGCGCCTGTTGGCCAAATAGGACAATAAAAATGAAATACTTGATTCCAACTCTGATAACACTTCTCTCTTTTGCAGCTTTAGCGGCCAGCGAAGCGGGACACGATGACCACTCGGTTCCAACTCAACTGATCGTGCATCAGGCCTTCAACGTTGTGATCATCGTGATTGGTCTGGTTTATTTTGTCAGAAAACCACTTCGTCAGCACTTTCAGGACAAACGAAACAGCTTTTTGAATGCTGCTCAAAAAGCAGCCGCAGCTCGCAAAGAGGCGGAAGAGCAAAGAATGGAAATTCAAGTGAAGCTCAATCGCCTGGAAAGCACAGCAGATGAAAGCGTCGCCCGAGCGCGCGCCGAAGCGGCTGATATGAAAAAACAGCTGATTGCAGAAGCAGAGGCGCTTTCCAAGCGCATTCGTGAAGAAGCGGAACAAGCGGCTCGTCTGGAAGTTGAAAAAGCAAAACGAAATTTGCGAGAGACTTTAATTAAAGACTCTTTATCAATGGCGCGGTCTCAGCTTTCCACTAAAGTCACTGCTGAAGACCATCAGCGCCTTCAAACTGATTTTCTCTCACACATTCAGGCGGTGCAGAAATGATTAGCGAAGCAGGACGTCGGTACGCCCGTGCACTTTATGAGTTGTCTAAAGCTGCAAAAAACCAAGAGCAGGTTTTTTCTGAACTTCGAATTTTGAAGCAGGTTTTTCAAGGCGATAAAAGCATTTCTGACTTTGTCTCTTCACCAATGATTCCGCCCGATCAAAAAATTGCCGCGCTTAAAGGTGCTCTGGTTGGAAAAGCCAGCAATGAAGTGACAAATACCATGACTCTTCTGGCAGAAAAAAATCGCTTAGCGATTTTCACTGAAATGGTCGATGCCTTCGAAGCGATTAGCGATCAGGATCACGGCGTCACTCGTGGCACGGTTCGCTCGGCCAGCCCGCTCAGCGCAGAGGCTCGTAAAAAAATCGAAGAGACCGTTACTAAAGTAACTAAGAAAAAAGTGATTTTGAATTTTTCAGAAGACCCAAAGCTCCTAGGCGGCATGATCGCCGAAGTGGGCGGATGGACATTTGACGATAGCTTAGAAACACATCTTACTCGCATGAGTGAAGAACTGAACAGGAGAGCACACTAAAAATGGAAACAATTCGCGCAGACGAAATTAGCAGAGTTCTGAAGGAACAGATCAATCAATACAGTAAAAAGATCGAAGTCAGCGAAACTGGAAGCGTTCTTTCAGTTGGTGACGGTGTGGCTCGTGTTTATGGCCTTGAAAATGTCATGGCCGGTGAGCTCGTTGAATTTCCAAACGAAGTTTATGGAATGGCCCTGAACCTTGAGGACTCCTTTGTCGGTATCGTTATTTTCGGCGAAGATCGAGCGATCAAAGAAGGCGACACTGTTAAGCGCACAAAGAAAATCGTTTCTGTGCCAGTGGGAGAAGCTCTGTTGGGCCGAGTGGTGAATGGCCTTGGTCAGCCGATCGACGGCAAGGGCGCAATCAATACGCCCCACAACCGTGTGGTTGAATTGAAAGCCCCAGGGATCGTTTACCGCAAATCCGTTCATGAGCCCCTTCAAACAGGGATCAAAGCGATTGATTCCATGATTCCAATTGGTCGTGGTCAGCGGGAATTGATCATCGGTGACCGTCAGACGGGCAAGACAACAATTGCGATCGATACGATCATCAATCAAAAAGGGCAGAACGTTCACTGCTTCTATGTAGCTTGTGGACAAAAGCAGTCGACAGTTGCGACAGTTGTAGAAAAACTTCGTCAAGCAGGTGCGCTTGAATACACAACCATTATTGCAGCTGGCGCCTCCGACCCAGCTCCAATGCAGTTCCTGTCTTGCTATACGGGAACCGCAATGGCCGAATACTTCCGTGATACCGGAAGACATGCTCTGATCGTTTATGACGATTTGACAAAACAAGCCCAAGCTTATCGTCAGATGTCTCTTTTGCTTCGTCGCCCTCCAGGCCGTGAAGCTTATCCCGGAGACGTCTTTTATCTTCACTCTCGATTGCTTGAGCGCGCGGCAAAACTCTCCGATGATAAAGGAGCTGGCAGCTTGACGGCTCTTCCAATCATCGAAACACAAGCCGGGGATATCTCTGCTTACATTCCGACAAACGTGATTTCAATCACAGACGGACAGATTTTCCTTGAAACAGATTTGTTCTATAAAGGTGTTCGACCTGCAATTTCTGTTGGTAAATCTGTTTCGCGCGTGGGTGGATCTGCACAAATTAAGGCGATGAAAGCCGTTGCTGGAACAATCAAACTTGAGCTCGCGCAGTTCCGAGCTCTGGAAGCTTTCGCGGCTTTCGCATCTGACCTAGATAAAGCCTCTCAGCAGCAGCTGGCTCGCGGCCGCCGTCTCGTTGAGCTCCTAAAACAGCCGGCCTATTCGCCCTACAAAGTTGAAGAGCAAATTGCTTCGATTTTTGCGGCCACAAATGGGTACGTTGATGGATATCCAGAGCTGGATGTTCGCCGCTATGAAAAAGAAATGCTGGAATTCTTGAAGGCAAAACACAGCCATATTCTCAAAAACATTGCTGAGCAAAAAGCAATCAGTCCAGAAACGAAGACAGCGTTGGTGTCGGCCCTTGATGAATACAAGGCCGTTTTCCAGCCGTCGAAATAAGGGGATCCATGGCGAGCTTAAAGGACATCCGAATTCGGATTGATTCAACCAAAAACACCCAGCAAATCACGAAAGCGATGAAGCTGGTGTCAGCGGCAAAGCTAAGAAGGGCGCAGCATCAGATCGTCAATATGCGGCCTTATGCGAGCACCCTTTTGAAAGTGATTGCCGACATTGCTGCCACTCATCGAGTGAGCCATCCTTTGATGGAACCGCCAGTAGAAACAAAAAAAGTTCTGCTTGTGGTTCTGACATCGGATCGCGGTCTTTGTGGGGCCTTCAATTCGAACATCAATAAATTTGCTGAAAATTATTATCGCGAAAATTTAAACAAGCTTGAAAAGTTGGATTTCTTTTTCATTGGTCGACGAGGAATTGACTTCTTCGGACGAAGGGGCGTGAGGCCCGTCGAGTCGGTGATCAAGTTGGATAAAGACGTTTCCTATGAGCTGGCTTCCAAAATTGCTCAACAGCTGATTCGTGATTATCTTGCCGGCCACTATGACGAAATCCGCCTGATTTACAACGAATTCAAATCAGCGATTTCTCAAAGAGTGGTTTCAGAGAGACTTCTACCGATTGATGTCAGCACGACGTCGTTTGGGACAAGCGCGACTGGAACTGCCTTTTCTGTTGATATGATTTATGAACCTCAGCCTGAAAAAATCATTGATGAACTTCTTTTGAAGGCCTTCAGTGTTCAGGTTTATCGTTGCATGTGTGAATCAATTGCAGCCGAGCATGGGGCTCGAATGTCAGCGATGGAAAATGCAACCAACAATGCTAAAGAAATGATTTCGAAGCTCACACTGACCTACAACAAAGTTCGTCAGGAAAAGATCACGACGGAACTGACCGAAATCGTGAGCGGCGCGGAATCTTTGAAATAAAAATAAGGAGCTATTAGATGCAACTCGGAAAAGTAAAACAGGTATTGGGTCCCGTTGTGGACGTTCAGTTCGAAGGCGGAGAACTTCCTGCCATCAACTCTGCTTTGAAAGTTTCAAACAAAGCCATCTCAGACAAAGAGTACAATCTGACTTTGGAAGTCGCTCAGCATTTGGGTGATTCAGTTGTTCGTACGATTTCGATGGATTCGACTGAGGGCCTCACTCGTGGCGAAAAGGTCATGAACACAGGCAATATGATCACAGCTCCTGTCGGTGAAGAGGTTCTAGGTCGTATCATTAATGTGGTTGGTGATCCCATCGACGAAATGGGCGAAGTGAAAGCGAAAGAGCGATGGCCTATTCATCGTGCCGCTCCTAAATTCGAAGACCAAGCGATTGCTGAAGAAATGTTGATGACTGGAATCAAAGTGGTGGACCTTCTGGCCCCTTATGCAAAAGGTGGAAAGATCGGTCTCTTCGGTGGTGCCGGTGTTGGTAAGACAGTATTGATTCAAGAGCTGATTCGTAACATCGCAACTGAACACGGTGGTTATTCTGTGTTTGCCGGTGTGGGAGAACGAACTCGTGAAGGAAACGACCTTTGGCATGAAATGAAAGACTCGGGCGTTATCGCCAAGACTGCCCTGGTGTTTGGTCAGATGAATGAGCCGCCAGGTGCTCGTGCTCGGGTAGCTTTGACCGGTTTGACTGTTGCCGAATATTTCCGTGACGTCAAAAATCAAGACGTTCTTTTCTTCGTGGATAATATTTTCCGTTTCACTCAGGCGGGATCAGAAGTATCTGCCCTTTTGGGACGGATTCCTTCTGCGGTGGGATACCAGCCGAATTTGGCTTCTGAAATGGGAGCGATGCAAGAGCGAATCACTTCAACAAAGAAGGGTTCGATCACTTCCGTACAGGCCGTTTACGTTCCTGCGGATGATTACACGGATCCAGCCCCAGCGACGACATTTACTCACTTGGATGCAACAACCAACTTGGATCGTGATATTGCAGCAATGGCGATTTTTCCTGCGGTTCACCCCCTCACATCAACATCTCGACTATTGGATCCAAATATCGTTGGCGAAGAACATTACAATGTGGCTCGTGGAGTTCAGGCGACTTTGCAACGTTATCGTGAGCTTCAAGACATCATCGCTATCCTCGGTATGGATGAATTGTCTGAAGAAGATAAGCTCGTGGTCACGCGCGCGCGTAAGATGCAGCGATTCTTATCTCAACCATTCTTCGTAGCTGAGCAGTTCACGAACTTGCCTGGCCGCTATGTCGATATCAAAGACACGGTGAAGGGATTTAAAGAAATCCTCGAGGGAAAGCATGACTCTTTACCTGAGCAGGCCTTCTACATGGTTGGAACCATCGAAGAAGCGGTTGAAAAAGCGAAGAAACTCCAATAATCCGATAGGATTAAATTATGTTTAAACTGAATTTTTCGACACCTAATAAGAAAGTTGTGACAGAACAAGAGCTGGATGAAATCACTATTCCTGCGTATGCGGGAGAGCTGAACATTCTTCCGGGTCATGCTCCGCTCATGACCACACTGGCGGCCGGGGTCCTTCGCTATCGTTTGAAAAATGGTGAATCCGCGAAAGTGGCTATCGGATGGGGTTACTGTCAGGTTTCTCCAGAGGCAGTGAACGTACTGGCTGAAACAGCAGTATCGGCTGATGAAATTGACACCAAGGTGGTGCAAGATCATTTGAAAACTCAAGAGGCCAAACTGGCCAACGAGTCTTTGGATGAGCTCGAGTGGAAAAACACCCAGCATGAGATTGCCCGTCTCAAGGCTGAGCTGGATCTTCTGGGACAGAAATAGGTTGCAAAAACGGAATAGAATTTGACGAAGGCCTCGGAAAACCGAGGCCTTTGTTTTTGAAACTTAAAAGAATCAGACTCGACAAGAGTCTAAAATCGAAGTCCAGTCCAAGGACAACTTTCAGCTGCGATGAAATAATACGAATATGAAGTCAAATTCTGGGTACTTGAGCTCACTGGTTCTAACGGTCCTCTTGGTCTTTTGCCTTTTTTTGTTGGCGAGAGAATCCTTTGCAGCCGAAGAAGTGGATGTTGAAGACGTTCCGAAAGATGGCAAGATTGAAATCGTCTATCCAGCAGAGCAAACTGCCGCCTACAAAGAGCGCCGTGGGCCGTGGTCACCATTTTTTTCAATAGGTGTTGATCAGGTTCTTCCTGAAAGCTTTCGCTCAAAGCTGACCGATGACAATTACGAAACCTTGTTTGGAAATTCGCCAGTACCCATGTTTCAAGCGGAACTGGGGACAAAGTATAATTTTGGCTTGGGGTCCATTGGTCTTTTTTTAATCTATGGTCATGGAGTGGTTGAAGACGGTCGAAGCGGAGGCGAAACGAAAACGGTGCATGAGCTGACGCTGGATAAATTTGGTGGCGGCGCTGTCTACATAATGGACAATCTTTTTAGTGAACCCTATGTCGCCCCCTACATCGAGGGACAGCTTTTAAAATTTGGATGGGAAGAAAAGAGACACATTCCGAACGGAGAGGTTGAAGGAACGACCGAAGGCGAAACCGACATGAGCTCGGCACTTGTTGCTGGGCTTCTTTTTCAGCTCAACTGGTTGGATCCAGGATCTGCCATCGCGGCCCAAAATTCTTCGGGACTGGACAATGCCTATCTTGATCTTTTTGTCTCTCAATACAACACGTCAGAATCGGAAAACGATCCGAACTTTCAAACTGGAACCAATTTTGGCGCAGGCCTTCGGCTTGAATTCTAAGTTATCAGATGAGCTTTAATAAATATTCAAGCTCTTCGAAAACGGCGGGCCACGTGATTGTGTTCATACGGATATTCAAGCGGTTGTCGGGCGTGATCGAATATTTTTTGTTTTCTCGCATCGCTAGTGAAATGGCTGTTTCTGGCTTGAGCTTGGTTTTCTCGGAAAATTTCAGAGAAATGTTTTTAAGGCCCGAGCTGATATCTTTGACTCCGAGATGACGGCACTGGCTGCGAATCAGCATCAGACCCATCAAATTAAGAGTGGGCTCAGGGATTTCTCCAAACTGATCCTTCAACTCTTCTTCAATTTTTTCCAGATCATCATGTGACTGAATGTCGGCAAGCGCCTTGTAATAGGAAAGGCGAATGCGGATATCGCCAATGTATTTTTCAGGAATCATTGCAGGAACGCGAAGGTTGATTTCGGGATCCAGCTCGAGCTCATCGGTGGGCTCACCCTTGAGCTGGTGGACGGCTTCATTTAAAAGGTCCATGTAGAGCTCATAGCCGACCGAATTGATATGTCCCGATTGATTTTCACCAAGAATATTTCCGGCGCCTCTGAGCTCGAGGTCGTACTGAGCGATTCGAATCCCGCTGCCGAGGGCTGTGTTTTCTTGAATGACCTTCAGCCGTTCCTGAGCGTCTTTGTCGAGCTTTTTATCCCGAGGGAGAATCAAATAGCAGTAGGCTCGCTGTTTGCTACGGCCCACTCGCCCACGAAGCTGATACAGCTGCGAAAGTCCCATCATCTGGGCCTGATCGATGAACATTGTGTTGGCCCGAGGAATATCCATTCCCGATTCAACAATGGTGGTGCAGACAAGCACATCAATTTCGTGATTGAAAAAGGCCACCATTGTTTTTTCCAGCTCTTCTTCATCCATTTGTCCGTGACCAACTCGAATTCTGGCGTTGGGAACGATCTGCCGAATCTCATCAGCTAAACCATAAATGCTTTGCACTCGGTTATGGATGAAATAGACCTGACCTCCGCGACTGATTTCGGACTCAATCGCTTTTCGAATGGTTTCTTCGTCAAATTTGCAAATAAAGGTTCGAGTCGGCAGCCGGTCCACGGGAGCAGAGTTGATAATGCTCAGATCTCGAACTCCCATGAGGCTCATATTCAAGGTCCTTGGAATTGGGGTTGCAGAAAGAGTCAGAGTGTCGACACTGTTTTTAAGACGCTTGATTTTTTCTTTATGAGCCACGCCGAATTTTTGCTCTTCATCGACGATGAGAAGGCCTAAGTTTTGAAACTCGACATCTTTGCTCAAGAGCCGATGAGTTCCAATGACAATATCAACCTTGCCTGCTTTGAGATCGATCAGTGTTTTTTTCACGTCGGCATTGGAAACAAAGCGATTGAGCTCGCGTATTTCCAAAGGCCATCCATGAAATCTCTTTTTGAAAGTTTCAAAATGTTGAAAAGTCAAAACTGTCGTGGGGGCCAGAACGGCCACCTGTTTTCGATTGTGTGCCGCAAGGAAAGCGGCACGCATAGCCACTTCGGTTTTTCCGAAACCGACATCTCCACACACCAGGCGATCCATCGGCTTCGTTGAAGACATATCTTTTATGAAATCATTGATCGCCCTGAGCTGGTCTTCAGTTTCATCAAAGGGAAAGGCTGTTTCAAATGCGACAAAGTCTTGCTCGTGCACTTCAAAGGCGGGGCGCTCAAGCTCGGCCCGTTTGGCATAAAGCTGCAAAAGATCGGCGGCCAAGTCTCGGACGTGTCCTTTGACTTTGGATTTTGTTTTTTCCCAACCAGGCCCACCCAGCTTGTCTAAGACTGTGGTTTGAGCTGCGCCTGCGTAACGTTGAAGCTGGCCAACTCTGTAAACAGGCAGATAGAGCTTGTCCTTATCTTTGTATCCCACTTGAATGAATTCGGACTCAACACCACCGATATTCATCACACGAAGACCCTCATAAACGCCGATTCCATGCTGAACATGCACGACAGTATCGCCGGGTTTTAAATCACCGAATGAAAGTCTCTTGGCTTGCTTTTGAAAATCTTCAGAGGCGGAATAGGTGCGAAGGCGTTGTTTTTTCCCGAGTAAGTCTTCATCGCGAAGTAAAATAATTTGGTCTTCTGGAATTCGTAAACTCTCAGGTAAAACTCGCGGGATGATCTGAACGGTCCGGGTCAAATGGTCTTGCTGCTCAAACCAAGAGTGCCAGGTTTCTTCGGTGGCCTCGGCAACTTGAACCTGCCAGTCGATTTTTTCAAAGAGCAGCCGCAGTCTTTCAGCCTGACTTCGATTTTTGACGCCAATAAAAATTCGATAGTGATCGTTTTTCCATGTGGTCAATTTATTTTGAAGTGCTGCCAGCCAGGCATCATTTCCAGGAGTCTGCGCCTGAAGCGTATTTGAGAGGTCCAAGACCGATTGAGTGAAATAATCAAAGCGGTGGATTTTTTCAGAATCTTCTGAGTAGTCGCTGGTTTCTAAATTAGAAAATTCAAAAAAATGAGAGTCTTGTGGCCACTGAAGACTATCAAGACCACGAAAAAGAGACTGAAGCGGTGGCCGAACCACATGTCGAGTGGAAGTCTGATAGTCTGCCTTGAGCTCTTCTTGTTGCTGGTCGGACTCTCGAGCCAAAGTGAGAGGATCCAAAAGCCAAATGTTCAAAGAGCTTGAAAAATGATCCAGAGGCGAATCAAGTTTTGAATAAAAAAATGGCAAAAGAAAATCAAAGCCACTGGTCAGTTGTTTTCGCGACAGGGCCCGAAGCATCTCTTCACCCTCACTGCGATCAACATCCCGGTCCCGCCAAGAGGCGCCGAAGTTTTTAACCACGGACTCTAGGTTTTCATCGCTAAAAAGAGCTTCTCTGCAGGGAATCAATGAAAATTGACGAGTTTCCACTTGCGATCTTTGATCCACCGGAGAGAAAAATCGCATGGATTCAATGGTTTCTCCAAAAAGCTCAATTCTCACAGGCCGATCTTGGGCCGGAGAAAAAATATCGACAATTCCGCCACGAACAGAGTATTGGCCGACATCTTCAACAAGTGGAGCCGCCTGATAGCCAAGGCCTGCTAAGAAATCGTGCAGCTCCATAGGGAGGTCGGCACCGACCTCAAAGCGGAAAGAGTTTTTTTTCAAAACTTGAAAAGGAAGCGTGTTCTGCAAAAGCGAAGTGATCGGCGCAACAAAAATTTCTCCCGGTCGAGCGTTCTGAGCTCGAAAGAGAAATTGCAATCGGGCAGAAGTGTTCTGAGCTTTCGGATCTAAGTTGGAGTAAGGTGAGACGTCGAATCCGGGCAAAATTTCTGCACTTCGCGAAGAGTCAAAAAACTGCAAAGCCTGCTGAAAACGCAGGCCATCTGCAAAACTAGAAACTACAACAAGATGCGGCAAGCTATTTATTTTTTTATGGTTTGCCTGAGACAAGAGCAAACCAAGCAAAGTTGGCGAGGCGCTTCCAGTGATCCGCAGTCTCTGACGGCCGACTTCGAGCTCTCTTTCCAAAATAGCTTCAAGATGCAAGTTCAAATTTTCAGTGGAAGTTCGGCTCAGCATGGGGGCTCATCATGCCAGAAAGCCCCCCTTCTTTCCATTCATAATTCTTGGAAATCAAGGTCCTCAATAGTACAGTCTAGAGCATTTGCAACCTTGTCACTCAGCGGGAGGATCTCTGTGCCACTTGGTGGAATTTTGTTCATCGCCATCTTTGTCATCATCTTCGGTTGTGTTCTTCTTCTCTTGGCCTCGAAATTGGGCAAACGCACTTACGATCCAGTGAAGTTTGAATCCTATGAGTGCGGGATTCCTGCTCAGGAAAAGCGGGATACAAAAATCTCTGTGAAGTTTTATCTCACAGCGATCCTCTTCATTATTTTCGATATCGAAATTATTTTCATGTATCCATGGGCGACAACTTTTAGAGATTTTATCGCTTCAGGCCAGGGGCTCTTTGTTCTCGTCTCAATGATTGTCTTTTTGGCCGTGTTCATTTACGGCCTTTTCTGGGAAGTGAAGTCCAAAGCATTGGAGTGGGATTAATCCATGGGTCAAGATTCGTTTCAAATTGCAATCAATTGCCTTAAGCTTGTTCTTGTTTTTCTGATGATGGTTCAAGCTGTTCCAATTCTCGTTTGGCTCGAAAGACGGGGCTCGGCCTTCATTCAAAATCGATTTGGGCCCAATCGAGTGGGTCCGCTCGGATTGGTGCAGCTGTTGGCCGATGCGGTTAAATTTCTTTTCAAAGAAGAATTTATTCCTGAAAAAGGAATTCGATTTCTTTATTACGGAGCGCCGGTTGCGGCTTTGGTGCCGGCGACGCTTGCCTTTGCGGCAATTCCTCTCTCGGCGCCTGTTCAAATTGAAGCCTTTCAAATGTTAGGTCAGACATGGGGACCCTATACATTTTTGTGGCAGGGATTTGAAATCAACGTTGGCATTGTTTACATCCTCGGAGTTTCTTCGTTGGCGACCTACTCGATTTTGATGGCGGGCTGGGGTTCTGGAAACAAATACTCTTTGCTGGGCGCCCTTCGTGCGAGCGCACAAATTATCAGTTATGAATTGGCTTTAGGTCTTTCGATTGTTGGAGTGATCCTTCTATATGGAACTTTCAATCTGACAGAAATGATTTCAGCTCAACAAGGGCCCTTGGCCTTTACCTTCTTGGGATCCAAGTATGAGCTCTCTTGGCTTCCGAACTGGGGCATTTTCTTTCAGCCATTGGGCGCCATCATTTTCTTCGCAGCGACTTTCGCGGAATCCAATCGCCTGCCTTTTGACCTCGCAGAGGGCGAAGCCGAGCTGGTTGCAGGGTTTCACGTTGAATATGGTGGATTTAAAATGCTTTTGTTTTTCATCGGCGAATATGGGCACATGATGGTGGCCTCGGGGTTGATGACCACATTCTTTTTTGGTGGCTGGGCCATTCCCTATCTTCCCTACGAAGCAGTTCTTCAGTGGGCTCAAGGGATCACTGCGACAGCATCAGGAGCAAGTCTTCTGACGGGGCTTGTTCACTTTTTGATGTGGAATTTAAAGTTTGCAGTTTTCCTTTGGATTTTTATTCAAGTGCGATGGACCTTGCCCAGATTCAGATATGATCAGTTGATGGATTTAGGCTGGAAAACAATGCTTCCCTGGGCCCTTGCCAACACCATTCTCACAGCCCTTTTCATTTTCATCGCTCAAAGTTAGGAGTCATCAAGTGTCAGCAGATGCAATTCTTTTTTGGCTATTAACGATTCTGACTGTGGCCAGTGCCCTGACAGTCATACTTGTTACCAATCCGATCTACAGCGCTCTTAGTCTGGCGATGACCATGGTGGGAGTTTCGGCTTTGTTTGTCACCTTAGGCGGATACTTCATCGCAGGTGTCCAATTGATTGTTTATGCTGGAGCCGTGATGGTTCTTTTCGTCATGGTTCTGATGCTTTTCGACTTAAAGCACGAACTGCAGGCCTTCACCCAAGGGCGCATGAGTGGAGCCATTAAGCTTGCTTGTGTTGGCATGTTTTCTGGCTTGGTCGTTGGCGCCATTCTCATGACCGTAAATACTCTTTTGGTGGCTCCTCCCGATGCAAAAGTAGAAGTTGCAAAAGACAGCACCAAACAGCTGGGACAGCTTTTGTTCTCTCGATACCTTTTTGGATTTGAAGCTTTAGGAGTTCTTCTTTTGATCGTCGCCGTTGGCGCGGTTGCACTTTCACGAAGCAAAGGGGGCACTCATGCTCGCCATTGATTTTTTGACTCATATCACTCTCGAGCACTATTTGATTCTTTCCTCAATTTTATTTGTCACCGGCATGGCCGGAGTGCTTTTGCGCAGAAATGCAATTGTCCTTTTGATGTCCATTGAGCTGATGTTGAATGCCGTGAATCTGAGCTTTGTGGCTTTCAGTCGTTACTCGGGAAAAATAGAAGGTCAAATCATGGTCTTTTTTGTCATGACGATTGCGGCTGCTGAAGCAGCTGTGGGCTTGGCGTTGGTAGTTTCGATTTTCAAACGATTTAAAGAAGTGAACATCCGTTTCTTCGAGCACTTGAAAGGGTAAAGAGTCATGTCGCATTCGGCTTTGATGGCAACTTTGATTTTGGCTCCTTTGTTTGGCTTTTTTATCAATGGCTTTCGATACAAAAAACATTCGGCGAACACGGCGGGGATTTTGGCTACCTGCATGGCCGCAGTTTCCTTTATTTGTTCGCTCTTGTTGGTTGTGGATCTTGTATCAATGCCAGCAGAAGGCCGGCAGATTGCCGTTCAGTTTTTTCAATGGATGTCGATTGCAAATCTGAAAGTGAATATGGGTTTTGTTGTCGACCCAATCAGCGCCATTATGATTTTGGTGGTGACTGGGGTCGGCTCATTGATTCATCTCTTCAGTATCGGCTACATGCACCACGACTCAGGTGCTGCTAAATACTTTGCTTACTTGAATCTC
>JBGGMM010000022.1:0-4908 GCA_041288045.1 Pseudobdellovibrionaceae bacterium
AATGAAATGCGCGCTTCTGCCGAAGTCAAAATCAAGGAAATCTGTGTAAAGCAGGGTGATTCTATTGAAGCTGGCTCTGTCTTGATTAAATTTGAAAATCCTTAATCACTCAGGTGCAAATGCAGGATTTATTTTTTAAAAAAGACCAGGGTCCAAACTCCGATTTCGTACAAAAGAATCATCGGTCCTAACATCATCAGCATGCTGAGCAGATCCGGCGGGGTCACAATGGCTGCAATGATCGACATTGCGACCACGGCAAAACGTCTTTTCTCTCGCAAAAATCGGGAACTGACCACTCCTAAAAGACCCAGAATAACAATGATCAAAGGCAATTCAAAACAAAGCCCGAACATCAAAGTCGTCAGCACAAAAAAGGAAAGGTAATGATCAATCGTGATCATGGGCCGATCCACATCGCCCCCATAACCCATTAAGAAATGAAATGCAGCAGGAAAGACCAACAGGTAAGCAAACAAAACTCCCAAAATAAAAAGGACGGAGCCAAATCCCATGAAGCTCAGAGTGTATTTTTTCTCTTTGGAATAAAGCCCGGGAGCAATAAATCTCCAAAGCTGATAAATCCAGATCGGGCAAGAGAGGATCACTCCGCCAAAAAAAGCGACTTTCAAATGGGCAATGAATTTATCGGCTGGGCCCGTGAAAACCAGTCCACCAACAGGCAAGTAGGGCGCAATTGGTTTGCGAATGATATCAAAAATTTTCTCGGTGAATGAATAGCAAACCGCCATTCCAAACAAAATGCCATAGGCCGCTTTGACCAGACGGATACGAAGCTCGGTCAAATGATCAATCAGAGTCTGTGTGTGTTGATCACCCTGTGGTTCATCCGCACTCATGATGGTTTCTCTTCATTATTTTTATCTCTATCACCTGACGATTGCGCCTGAGACGGCTCGTCCCGCTTTTCCGGATTCATGATCCGACGATGATCGAGGTCCACTTGATTTTTGAGATCATCGGTGAAGGAGCTTGTGCTTCTTTTGAGTTCATTCAAAAGCCGCCCCAATGCACGCGCGACTTCTGGTAATTGCTTTGGTCCGATCAGGACCAGGGCAAGTGCTGCGATCATTGCCATTTCTGAGAAGCCTAAATTGAACATGTGAGAATCCCTTAGTCTTGCCGGGTCAGCTTAGCCTGGTCTTGAGGGAGAGTCAAAACACCCATTTCGATGAGTTTCTCTTTGGCCAATTCGGAGCCAGTCCGCATATACCGATCGTAGAGTTGCAAAAGCCCTTGATCTGTCTGCACAAAAGACTGCTGGCTGATGTAAGTGAGAACATCCACAAACTCAATGAAGCGATGAGAGAAAACTCGGTAGACCTGCGAAACAGCGTCCTCTCGCAAACAGTCGGCCAAGCTGGAATAAGCGGCCCCTCCCATCCCAGCATAATAATCCACATCAACGAGCTTTCGGGAAAGGGAGTCTCCAAAGAATCCACTAATATATAAGCTTTTATCTCCCAATTTTTTCAGAAGATCGACCTTTTCGCTGAGCTGAGAATTTGATGCAATTAAAAAGGCTTCCGCGAGAGTATCAGGTTTGCCATAGAGATTTTTGGCATCTAGATAATGTTCAAGAAGGCCGATGAGGTAATCTCGAACAGCCGGGCTTTCACGGATGTTTCTTTTCGCCAAACCAGCCTCTACCACCTCGCTGAAATATTCGCGAGGGGTTGCCAAGAAGACTGTGCTAGATTCTTTGAGCTTTGCTTTTTCCGCCATATCCCTAAGTCTTATCGGAGACTTATGGAATTCAGGTTAACATGGGTGTTTCATTTTGAGGCAAATTCGCAAGGAATTTAGACGAAAGTCAAAAAAGCTTCGTCTCAAATTAGAGACTCTTCTTTTTTCTATAACTGTCGTTTATGCCAATTATAAAGTCACAGCCAGTTTGATGTCCTTTTCTGCTGGTGGATGAAACTGGGTGAAGGCCTTTTCAACGCATTCAAAAAACTGCGGAGAATAAGTGTTCGTTGCCCGAGAGCCACCCATCATTTTTGAGAGATTCCCTTTTTGATAAATAAGGTTGTACTGGGTTTTCCCAAGAGTCGTATGGTTTTGAATGATCTCTTTCTGTTGGCACTCGAGCACTGGAGCTTTAATGTCATCAAATCCATGGGGTTGCTCGTGAGAATACTGAAAGAGAACCACGCTCTGTATGTCCTGCATTTTTTCTGTCAGCTTGCGCCCATCCTGAGCCAAAACCAGTCTTTCGCGATCAGAAGTCGAAAGCATCTTCCAGGTTTTTTTAAACATTGCGACTGATTGATCGCGATTTGGATATTGGAAAATGACTTCCTGATCTTGGGCTTTAAATCGAATCAGGGAAAAATAAGAAAGGCTGCCATCATAAATCACAAAACGCGACCAAGCCGGCTGATTTTCAACCGCATAGTTTCCACGGCCACAAATCAATTTAGTCACTTGATAGCTGCCTGCCGGAAGCGAGACAAAATAAATATCTTGGCCTGCAGCAAAGCTCACAAATTGCTTCGTGCCGTTCGTATCATTAAATTCCATTCGGCAATCAGAGTTTTCATCACCACTCACCTCTGCCGGAATGATCAATCCTGACCGCTGTTGAAAAAGCTGAGAAAAGCTGTCCGAACGGATCGTGGATGTTTGTGTCGCACACGCACACATCACTGCCAAAATAGAAAGAAAAATCGCTTTTTTTGTCATGCTGAAACCTCTTTTGCTAATTCTCTTTTTTCTTGAAATGGATTGTCGGGCCCCGCAAGACTGACCACCGGTGGCTTGCGAAAAATTTGCCGAGACACTCTCATAACGTCTTCTGGTGTGATTGAAAAATATTTTTCTGTCAATGTGAAGGTTTCATCATACGGAACCCCATAAATATCGTCGTACAGGATGCTCGCCGCAATGGCGCTGACCCTTTGCAAATCAATGTCGTGTCTTCCCGCAAGATATCTTTGAGCCCGTTCAAGCTCAGCTTGCGAGACCATCTCTTCGCAAAGTTTTTCAAATTCAACTTTCATCATGTCATGTGCTTTTTTGACTTTTGAAGGAGAGCACCCGATATAAGCGCCAAAGTAACCGGCGTCGATTCCTTCCATACGCAGCGGCGACACCGAATAGGCAAGAGATTTTTTATCTCTGAGCTCAATGAAAAGTCGGCCACCCTGACCCGCAAGTATAGATTGGATGACCTGAAGAGTAAATCGATCCTCATCGGTGATCGTCAGCCCTGGATAGCCCACAATCAAATGGCTTTGCTCTTTTTGCATTTGATAAAATCGATGCATTTCTTTTTTAGGAGCTTTAAATGGAAATTGAATTTCAAATTTCTTTCCTTCCTTTAAAGAGCTCGTAGCCTTTTCTAGTTTTTCAATCCAGCTGTCTAAATGAAAGGCTCCCGACAACACAACTGTCAAATTTTTCCGATGATTGATGTTTTCCCAGTACTGCTGAATCTCTCGATGATCGATATTCTTCAGCGATTCTGGTGATCCCAACAGGTCCCGGCTGTAGGGATGGCCCTGAAAGAGGGATTCCATGAATTGGCGAATTGCAATTTGTGAGGGATTGTCATTGCGACTTTTGATTTGCTCCAGTTGAATTTTCTTTTCTCTTTCGATCACTTCAGCCGGAAAGCTGGGCTCTTCAAGAATCTCGAGAAACAGATCTCTTGCTGGCTCTTCAAAAGTTGAAAGTGCGTCCAGGCCCAAACCTAAGGAGTTTCTCCCGGAAAGCGGGCTGATCCCCGCCGCCATGGTTTCAATTTCATGATAAATTTGAGCTTCTGCTCGGGTTTTGGTTCCGCCCATCCAGCTTCTGGCCACCAGTTCAGAAAGCCCGTTGAGTCCTTCTTTTTCTGCTCGGCTGCCTCCCAGAAATGCAAGCTTGGCCGAAAAGACATCTGTTTCAAAGTTCGGCCGCGCCAAAACTCGGATGCCGTTGCTCAATTTGATCAGCTTGATTTCTGGAGTTGGCTGATCTTTCTTGGTCAAAGTTTTATGGACTGCCGGCGCTACTTTTTTGGATGACACCACCGCCGGCTTCGCTTTTTTCAAAATGCTTTTGAATTCTTTAATCCATTGGGCCCATGCTTTTTTCACTGCCGCTGGCTCATCATTGGTTGTCGTGGCAATGGTCAGCGTCTTTGGGTCCAAATATTTCTTTGCGACCCGCAAAATGTCTTTGGCTGTGACTTTGCTCACTTCTTGCAAATATTTTTCAAAATATTTTGGGTCCCCCATGAGAAATTCGGCGTCCCCCAGCTTTCTGGAAAGTCCGTCCACTGTTTCCATGGCATAAAAATTTTCGCTTTCTAGATTGATAATTGCTTTCCGAATTTCATCATCATGAACTTTGCCATTGAGAATTTCGTCGATCGATTCCGAAATTCCCCGCAGAGCGGGTAATAAATTTTCTTTGTTATAGCCAATTGAAATCGCCAGAAAACCAGGGTCTTTACCTGTAAAAAGGCTCGCTCCAACAGAGTTGACGATGGGCGCTTCGATGCGAAGCTTATGCACCAACCGCGAGCTGTCCCCCTGGCCTAGAATCATCGATAAAACATCCAGGGCCGGAATGTCTTTGTGCTTGATGTTTGGAGTCTTCCAGCTCACATAGGAAATGCTTTGTTCAAAGGTCGATTTTTTGACTTTGACTCGAGGAGTGGTTTGAAGAGCTTCTTTTTTTCTCCGACTGTCTTTGATTTTGTAGCTTTTAAATTCTCCAAAATGCTTGGTGACCCGCTTTTTCATTTCGCCTGCTTCAAAATCTCCGGCAACGACAAGAAACATGTTTTTGGGCGCATATCTTGAGTGATAGTAATCGACGATTTTTTTTGCGCTCCAACTACGGACGTTTTTTTCAAAGCCGATGACCGGAATCCCATAGGGATGCTTTTGATAGGCA
>JBGGMM010000023.1:0-7244 GCA_041288045.1 Pseudobdellovibrionaceae bacterium
GCCGCCGAGCCGTTCAAATTCGACTTGCACGTGGCCGTATCGATCCAAAATATTTGCCATTTCATCATCTGAAACTGGATGAATGGCAGAATCTTCGAGCTGTTTTTCGAGGACTTTCATTTCGCTTTGAAGTTTTGGAAGCTCGGGATGCGCAGCTTTCACCTCTTCAAGTGCGGATCGGCCGGACATGTCTTCAATATTCTGAGAAAAATAGCCGATCACTAATTTGTCTGGCTTCGCAACCGAACCTTGGTCGACTCCCTCTTCGCCCGCAATGATTCTAAAAATCGTCGTTTTCCCGGCGCCATTGGGACCTACGAGACCAATTCGTTCTCCCGAATTGATTTGGAAGCTTCCGTTCCGATAGAGGATCTTATTGCCATATTGCTTCGTAATTCCGGAGAGGTGGATCATGTTTTGTTGCCGTTTGGTTGGATGTTCGGTATTCTTGTCGCATGTTGATCATTCGCTGGCAAGCCCCTATCACTCCAAACAAAGAACAAGCAAAAATTCTGATGGAATCAGAAGGACTTGAGCCTTTTGAAGAAGAGTATTCTCCCCAAGTTAAAATCAGTGAACATCGCCATCCATTTGGTGAAGTGCGAATGGTTGTTGAAGGCGAACTCCTGTTTAATATTGCTGGAAATCAGTTTTTATTACGAGCTGGAGACAGGGTGGAAATTCCGTCCAACACCAAACATTGGCATGTGAATAATGGTCAAAAGCCCTGCTTGTGTGTTTGTGCACACCGACCCGTCTAAAAGGATTTAGATTTTATTTTTAAGTCAGGAGGACTTTTATGATTCGTGGTTTATTTATTCCCTTTTGCCTTACCTTCTTAGCGCCGACCTTGGCATTTGCCCAAGCGGTGAGCTTTTTGGATATCACAGACAGTGAATTCGAAGATATCACCAAAGAGTTTTCGGGAAATTTCATGCATCACTCGGTTCAAGGGGCGTCTCCTCTAGGTGATATTTTTGGCTTTGAAATTGGTCTGGTTGGTGGTCAACAGGGAACTCCAAAAATTGATACTCTGGCTAAACGGGCTGGCGGCTCAGGAATTTCCAATTTGTATCACGCAGGTCTTTTGGGCGCAGTCAGCATTCCTTTTGGAATCACTGGAGAGGTGGTCTTGCTACCAAAAATGTCGGCAAGTGAAGCTGAACTTTCAATGACATCTCTTGCTTTGAAGTTGTCTTTAAATACAGAGCTTTTGAAAGTGATTCCATTCAATCTGGCTTTCCGAGGATTTCAAACGAATTCGAAGTTTTCTTTCAAGCAGGCCATTGCAGGTTATGGCGATGCCGCTGTGGAAGATAAGTCCACTGTGACTGGATTTCAGCTCATGGCCAGCCCAAAACTGCCTATCGTAGAACCTTATGCCGGAGTTGGAATTTTGAATGCGGAAAATGAACTCAGCTCTTCGGTCGGATCGGTTTTTGCTGATGGCTCCAGTTCAAAAGAAAAATCATTGAGCGCTACTCAAATGCTCTTGGGAATCAATGTCAATTTGCTTTTTTTCCGTTTGGGTGCTGAATACTCGAGCGCATTTGGCGCTAATTCCATCACTGGAAAACTGGCTTTTGGCTTTTAAAAGTTTTTCCTGAGGGCTCAGCTGTCTTTTGAGCCCTCATTTTTTAGCCACTTTCGATATTCCAAAATTTGTTTTTCAAAACCAATGTCATCGGGTTGATAGAAGTTTTCCGGAGTCAGATTTTC
This sequence comes from Pseudobdellovibrionaceae bacterium, assembly GCA_041288045.1. Taxonomy (GTDB): domain Bacteria; phylum Bdellovibrionota; class Bdellovibrionia; order Bdellovibrionales; family Bdellovibrionaceae; genus 21-14-0-10-47-8. The sequence continues at coordinate 1,720 of JBGGMM010000023.1, forward strand.
CGGCCAGTAATTTTGCTCTGTCCAATGCTTCGGGTAATCGTGAGGGTACTTATAGCCTTGACCATAACCCAGCTCTTTCATCGGAACCGTTTTGGAAGAGCGCAAATGCAAGGGGACAGGGGCAGTTCCCGTCCTTTCCACAAAGTCTTGTGCCGATCTCAAAGCCATGTAAGACCGATTGGATTTAGGAGCTGATGCAAGATAGGTCACCACTTGGGCCAATGAAATAGCACCTTCGGGAAGCCCCACCAATTCAACGGCTTGAGCTCCGCTGATGGACACTTGGAGAGCTCGGGGATCCGCGTTCCCAACATCTTCTGAAGCCAAGATCACCAGCCGTCTTGCAATGAAAACCGGATCTTCGCCACCTTTCAGCATTCTTGCCAGATAGTAAAGAGCCGCATCGGCATCGCTGCCGCGAATCGATTTGATAAAAGCTGAAATCACATCATAGTGCTGATCGGATTGACGATCATAACCAATGGGAGTCTGGCCTAAAAGAGATTGCAGATCCTTGGCTGAAAGCGGAGTGGCTGCTTCTTGATCCTGAGAACGAAAATGAGAAAAAATTTCTTCAATTCCCAAGAGAAGCCGGCGGGCATCTCCGTCCGCTTTTTCAATGAGCAGAGCTTGAGCTTCGGGAGTCAGGAGTTTTTCAACTGGGTGGTGCTGATCGGTCAGTTCTTTGCGTTCCAGAGCCTTTTGCAAAAGCTGCAAGAGGGACTTTTCGTCATGCCGTTGAAAAACGACAAGCCGACAACGGCTCAGCAAAGCTCGATTGAGTTCATAACTTGGATTTTCTGTTGTTGCCCCAATAAGAATGATTTCACCCTTTTCAACAAATGGCAAAAGCACATCCTGTTGAGCCTTATTGAAGCGATGAATTTCATCAACAAAAAGAATTGTTTGCGTCTGATACTGAAGCCGTCTTAAGCGGGCTGCCTCGCCAATTTCCTTGAGCGCTTTGGCTCCGGATTCGACGGCGTTGATAGCTACAAATTCAGCTTTGAATTCGCGCGCCAAAGCCTGCGCTAAAGTTGTCTTGCCAGTGCCTGGAGGACCCCAAAGAATCAAGCTTGGCAAATATCCAGAACGAACATAGCGCTCGACTTGCTTTTGGACTTGAGGCTGACCCAAAAGCTCTTGTCTTGTCTGGGGGCGCATCCGCTCGGCGAGCGGAGTTCCTGGCAATTGATTTGGATTCTGACTGGTAAAAAGATCCATATCTTCGGGAGATTAAGTTTGAGATCCCAAAGATTCAAGCATCGAGCGGGCGGTCAATAGCCAACTTTTTTGTATTGAATGGCTGCGTCCCCAGTTGCTTCGACAGGCAAGACTTCACCATCTTCATCAATTTGGACGCCAAATGCTGTTATTTTTCCAACAACATAAGAGTATTTTACGTCATCTTTGAACTTCATGCTGCCACAGCGAATTGCGCATCCGGCAGTGACTGTTGTCGGCGAATCAGCACTAGCTGCGGCGACAAAGCGATCTTCTGGAAATAAAGTCTCATCCAAATTGTCATCAGATATGACACAGCTATAAGGAGTCGTCGCTAAATCCTGGCTGTCATAAACAAGCTGTAAAAAGACAAGCTCAAATGAATTGCTCCCAGTCCACTGGAAAGTGAATCTGTTATATTCAAAGGCATTGGCTGATACACCCGAGGAGTCTGCATGCTCCGTCTGCTCCTTACAGGTTTTCATTGCCACAGGTAAGACATAAGGAGCTGTTGGAGACACACTGAGTTGCAGATTCTGATCCTCTTCGCTGACTCTTTTGCAGGAGGAAAGAGATGAACTTAAAATGAGAAGAATCAAAAGATGTTTTTTCATAATTCCAAATCCTCCTCTTTTTTCATTTGTGAAGGAATTGACTGACTATTTGTCTGCCCCAAAATTCGGGGGGTCAAAAAGATCAACAGCTCGTTTTTCTGATCGTTGTTGGTTTTACTTTTAAAAAGCCATCCCAAAACTGGAACATCACCAACCCATGGAACTTTGTTTTCATTCGTATTTTGATCCTGCTGGTAAATTCCACCGATAACAGCAGTTTGTGCATTTCTAACCATCACCCGAGTTTTCGCTGATCTGGAAGCAAGCGCGCCAGTTGTTGCTTCGGCGACAAAATCCCGATTCACGTCAACCGCCAAGATCACAGATGCATCATTGGTAATTTGAGGAGTGACATTCATTTTCAAGACCACCTTTCTAAAATCAGGTGTTCTGCTAATGGTTCCGTTTGGCAAAATTGTCTCTTTTTGCACGACGACTTCTTGGTTTTGCATGATTTCTGCAGGCTCATTGTGAATTGTGACGACTCGAGGAGACGATAAAATTTTAACTGCATTTTGAGCTTCAAATAATGACAAAGTGGCATTCAAATCGCCAAGGATATCCAATGTGCCAAGGTTGAAACGGAAAGAGCCCGTACTACTGCTGCCAAGCGAGGGCGTGATGTTGACAACGCCATTGGAACCGCGGATCGCCTGTCCTAAAGAGTTGATCCCCATCTCCCCGTCAGGTAAGCGAGCACTCCAGTTCACGCCCACTGTTCTTTGAAATGTATCAGATGCTTCAACGACTTTGCCTTCGATCAGGACTTGCATTGGAGGAACATCGATACTTTTTATCAGCTTGGCGACTCGATCGATATTTTCGTCCAAATCGGAAATGACAATTGAACTTGTGCGCTCATCGCTGACGACTTTTCCTCTTTCCGACAGAAAGCTTTTTATTTGAGTTTCAAGGTCTTTGATTTTTGCATAGCTGATCGGCAACACTCGAACTGACAGAGGAGTTTGTGTCTTTCGAGTGTTTGCCAACTTGATAGAATCCTCTTCTTCTGCCTTGAGATCGACAAGCGGTGCGATTCGGAGGATGTTTCCGGCCCGAGTGTATCCAAGCTTACGAGCTTTCAGAATCACAACCAAAGCCTGATCCCATGGGACTTCTCGCAACTTGAGTGTCACTGTTCCCTTCACGTCATCTGAAACCACCAAGTTGATTCCGCTCTCTTCCCCAATCAAGCGAAAAACTTCCCTGATATCCATTTCAGAAACTTCAAGAGAAATTTTCTTTCCATAGAACTTGGTGTTGCCCGAAATGAACTCTTCAAGAGAAGAAGCCGAAAGCAGGGCCGTTTGAGACTTTTCCTCTTGTCGAGAAGCCCCTTCCAATTCTCCGCTCTCGACACTTTCGATTTGGCCAGTTGCTACTGGCTCAGCAGGAGCGCCACCGGCAGCATTCGTCTGCACAATCAGCAAAGAGTTTCCCTCTGATTCCACTGTCGGCTCGGCAACACCCTCTCTCAATTGAACAACAATTCGGGCTGTGGTCGAACCTTTATTTTGGTAAGCATCGATCGATCCAACTCCGCCTTGCATATCTTTGGTATTAAAGGGGCGCTTCAACTTAGCTGGAAGAGAAGCATTTGGAATTTCAATAATGAATTGATTGGTATCGCGATTATTCCGTGTTTCAAAAGTCAGCGGAGAACTGGCTTCGACGACAATTGTTCCACCATTGTCGTTTGCCTTGTATTTGATGTTTTTAATCTGAGCCAACTGGTCCGTCGCGGCCGGGGCTTCTGGTGCAGGCGGAGTTTCAACCACAAGCGGAGCCGGCTCGGCTGCAGGGGGTGAAGGTTGAGCAATTTCCGGAGGAGGTGGTTCTATCGGAGTTTCGACTGCTGGCGGAAGATCAACAGAGTTCTGCTGCGCCAGACTGTCATCCTGGGCCTTTGACTGAGGCTCGCTGTCAAACTGAGCGAATTCATCTTCGAGACTGCTCTCGGCTGGTGTCTCAGTCGCAGCCTGGCTTTCTGTCGTTGATTTGCCCTCGGCCTGGTTGATTTCATCTTCGACCGAGCCATTTGAAGCCGAAGCCGTTGAATCAGAATTTTCCAATTCGTCAAAATCGGCTTCGGTTGCTGGAGCATCGGCGTCTCCCTCTTCGGAAGTGCTCACGCAATGAACCAAAGATAGTGACATCAAGAAAATGAGTAAAAGCCTTAAGAATCCGTTCATCGGGCTCCTCCAATTAACGTTTAAGAGTTAAAGTCCTCGTCACTGCTGTCTGCATGCCGTCTTCAGCGATCGTCGGCTCGACAATAATGACTTCACCTTCACGAATAGCGGCCACAAAACCATTGTTTCTGCCAATTCGCGTTTCTCTCCGAACCATGTGCAGTTTCCCCAAGGGGTCTCTCACCATGGCTTTCGGATCTCTGACATTCCAAACGATTCCAACAAGTTTAAATTGTCCCACATCATACATTTCCAAGGGACCTCGGACTCTTTGTTCCCCTTGCTCAGGCGCCTGTGTGGCCTGAGATTCCCCATAGGCTTTAAAAGGATCGCGCCGGCCCATCGGATCGTAATTGTATCCCTCAGGATTTGAAAAAGGTGATCCAAAAGCGGCCGCCCCCGGAGACTGAGACTGTGGTGACGGCATTGCTGGAGTAGGAGCCGGAGGCGGTGCTGACGGAGAGACTACTGGTTGTTGTGGCTGGGGAACTGGAGGCTGCTTTGGGGCCTGTGACGGGCTCTGAGCTGCCACAAGTCCGACGAAAGAACTGGCGATTAGAAAAGTGAAAAAGAAGTAAAGTTTCACTTAACCTCTCCAGCGCTCGTCGGATCACCACTCATGGATTTCACAAATCGGTAGCTCATCACATTTCCTTCAAAAATCAATCTCCCCGCCGGAACTTTTTCATCTGGACGTGGAAGGTTGATTGCGAAGTTGTTCACTTTCATAATTCTTTCAGTGCTAGCTAAATAATATAGGAAGAGAGTGAGCTCGGAATAACTTCCCTCCATAGAGACTTTCAACGGAATTTCCTCGTAATAATCCTTATTGACCGGTGCATTTGGCTCTTTGGATTTAATCGAGACCCCTGATGCCCGAGCCACCGTATCGACAGTACGAATGATATCAGACATTTGAATTTCTGAGGGAAGCGCCTGAGAAACAGTCCGAAACTGGTCGCTCAGCGTCCCAACAGTGATCCGGACCTGTTCGACCTCCTTCAAAGCCGCGTCCGCTTGTTGAGCTTTCACTTCTTGTTCAGCGATCTGCAATTTGACAGTTTCAATGTCTCTCTGAATCTTGCTGCCATCATCGAAAAACATAAAGTAGTAAAGCGCCCCGACGAATCCACTGAAAATCATCGCTTTTTTGAAACTAAAAGAAGCCAGACGGATAAGAATTGTTCCGATCATCTCCTCACCTCCGATGAGCTGAGGATGGGACGATCAATGACGCAAACGATTTCAAACTGTTTGAGCATTCCTCGGTCTGTGGAAAGTTCGCTCGACTTGAGGAGATTGACCTCTTTTAGAAAAACACTCTTGGAAAGATTTTCCATAAAGTTTGTCAATTCTCCGTCAGAAATAGCTTTTCCACTGATCATTAAATTGGTGTCTTTGAATTCGAGCCGTTCAAGCCAAACTTTTTCTGGTATATCTTTCTGCAAATTGTCCAAAATTTTGACTTCTCTTAAGCGTTCTCTCTGCAAAGATT
>JBGGMM010000024.1:0-22794 GCA_041288045.1 Pseudobdellovibrionaceae bacterium
AACATGAAATTCGCCAACAATAATCACAAGGACTTGCTCGGGATGGGCTTGCAAAAATTCGGACGCTTTCCAAGCCATGGTATCATCCCAGGCACTTTGAGCTGCGAAGTAGCGATTCAATGCCTCTGGAGACGGGGCATGTTCCCCTGCCATGACCTGACGAAAACGCTCAAAGTAAGCGGCATTTCCCAAAGTGAACTGCGGTGGCAGCAAGGCCTTTTCGGAATCGGCAAGCCCCTCCAGTCCCACCTTGGAAATCTTTGCGGTCAAAGTTCTGGGAGCATTCAATGCCAAAGTGAATTCTTCCACTCGCCGGGGAAAAAGTGCTTGCGAGCGGTAATGGTCAAAGGAAAAACCCTGTGCCCAACCGATTTGGGAGAGAAAGTCTGCCTCTGGGAGGCTTCCCTCCCGCCAAGCTTCCACGAGCGATTGAGCAGGATAATCGAAAAACTCGAACCCAACACTAACGCGAAGGCCCATGTGCCTGAGAGCTTGAAGGATTTGCAGGTGTTGCTGGGCGATTTCCGCTTGCCCATGGACCTCACCCACCACCAAAGCCTGCCCAGGTTTGATATTTTTCAGAGCTTCTGAAAGGGAAACCACTGCGGTTCCTTGCTGATAAATCAGATCCGTGGCCGGGGCCGCCTGTTGGGCTGCCTGAACGGGAAAGGAGCTTAAAATCAAAGCCAGAAGAGTCGAATTCGCCATGGAAAGCATAAAATCCCCTTTTTTCTGCTTTTAATCTCAATTTCGCGACTCGTCTATTGATGTTTAAGACGATGTTTGCTATCCATACCTCTCCCTTGAATGGCTTGAAAAAAGAGGATGTTCTATGGCTAAGAAAAAAGGACGCATCATTGTCACTTTGGAATGCACCGAAGCACGCGCTGCAGGAGCTTCTCCGTCTCGTTACACCACAACTAAAAATAAAACCAAGACTCCCAGTCGCTTGGAAAAGAAAAAGTACAATCCAAGCCTGAAGAAGCACACTCTCCACCGCGAAACAAAGTAAGCGGGAGCGGGTTTGATTCTCACAGACCAGGAAATTCTTAAACTGATGGAAAAAGGCTCAATCAAAGTGGAGCCTTTTCGTCGTGAATCGTTGGGATCCAACTCCTACGACGTTCACTTAGGGAAAACTTTGGCCTGCTACACAGACAAAACCCTGGATGCCCGTCAGCACAACAAAATTGAGACTTTTGAAATTCCACCGGAAGGCTATGTTCTTCAGCCCCATGTTTTTTATTTGGGCGTCACGGAAGAGTACACAGAAACTCTCGAGCACGTTCCCTTTCTGGAAGGAAAATCCAGTGTGGGCCGTCTTGGAATCGACATTCACGCCACGGCTGGAAAAGGCGATATCGGATTTTGCAATCATTGGACATTAGAAATCTCTGTCAAGCAACCGGTTCGCGTTTATGCCGGAATGCCAGTGGGACAATTGATTTATTTCGAAGTCCGCGGTGAGCTTTTGACGCCTTATAATCTCAAAGCTTCTGCGAAATACAATCAACGAGCGACAATTCCTGTCGAATCGATGATGTGGAAAAATAAATTCTAAATTAAATATCAAAAATTTTCTGTGAGCAAAAACCACGGCGTCGGGGTTTTTACTTTCATCGCATCCGCAATGAAACCCAGGATGCTGGCCAAAGTGTCTCGCCCAGCTGAAAGCTCCCAATCCTCTTCATTCATTTTGCACCAATTGAGCTTGAAAGTGAGCTTCTCCTGCAAAGAAGTCGGTGGCTTGCCGTGCTTTAAGAGCCAAGCAAACAGTCCTCGCAGCTCTTTTTCTGAAGAAAGGCCACTGACGTTTTTCAAAAGAGCTTTGTATTTGGGATAGGCTTTCATGGCCTCTTGTGTTTCCAGCAGGCCGTTGCGGCTCTGATCATAGACCTGGAAAATGCCTTCAATGTATTGAACGACATGAGCGTAAAGCCCCAGGTCTTCGATTTTCACGAACTGGTTTTTTTCAATCTGATTGTCGTCTTCGGGTTGGGAACCATCACCGGGCACCGGTGGGGAGTCATCCGCGGGGCCGTTTTCATCCTGATCCGGAACCGTTTCGATAACAGCCCCAGTGGCTTTCAAAAGATTTTCGAAAGTTTTTTTGAATTGGCCTTCGCTTTGACTCACATGAAATTTGAGAAAATCAGGCATGTTGTTAAAAGTGCCAGGAATGAAATCCCGGTAAACTTTTCGAACACATGCCACTGACACCTTCCAATTGTATTTTTCAGGTGTGGGCTTTTCAATGTCACAGGCCTTTTCCAATTTCTCGTAGATCATCGAGTCCACTTTGATACCCGAAAGAATCATCATGAAAAGAGTTGAACCTTCCTGAAAACTGGCCAGATCATCGCCGTTCCCAACCGAAGTAAAGAGATTGGCATCACGAAATCGACTGGTTGCAAATTCATCGTTCTGAGGGCTGATCAGCTCGAGCTCAACAACCAAGGCCCGAACATCCGCATAAAAAGCATTGGCATCGGCTTCGGTGATTCCCCGATAATTTTGGATATTGCTCAAATTTTGTGAATAGGCTCGCATCACCAAACGGTAAGCCGCGCGAACTGAGTTCATCAAAGTCATGGTTTTTTTCTGATAATTGGCTGGTGGCTGGGAAAACTGCAAACGCCCCATTCCGTCAAACGAAAGGGCCAGCTGTCCGCTCAAAATCATTTTCAGTTCAGAAAGTCCCTCCGTCGGAGTCGCCGCCTGAATGTCAGCCATCAAACTGGCTCCCGATTTTCCAATCACACCGGGAATGCCATAATAGATCATATCCAGAAAGGCCTGGTTCTGAACCCAAATCGAAAATTCTTTGCGAAACTCGGCTGTCGCAAGCCGGCCCAGTCCGGAGGGGATTTGACCTGCCAAACGATTTTCCGGAGAGAGCAGGATCTTTTGAACAAGAGGCCTCATCAAAGAGTTCAGGACACTCACCGATAAAGATTCCGGCAAAAAATCCGCCTGCTTCAGATTCTGCAAAATGGAATGGAGCTCAGAGAAAGAAATCAGTTTTTGTGGTTTTTTTTCGATGATTTCATCCAAGACAAAGCTTGAATCCAGGACCAACCGATTGAAGCCTAAAAGTCCCCGGTCCTCAGTCATCGGTTGATCTTTGAGAAAATACTCAAAATGCATGAACCGGGAATAGAGTTTGGCTGTGACTTCAAGAAATTGACTCCATTGCTGTCGATTGTCCTGGAGTCGCAACTCCAGGGCACCGATCACTGAACCCTGGTCGCTGAAAATGATGTTTTTAGCTGTGATAATTAAAGGCAGATATTGATTCGCAAGCTGGGTCAAATTCTTGCCATCGGAAAATTCAAAATCATAGAGAGCATCAATCTCGATGGCCAATTGCTTGAGATCCTGAAGGTCATAGGGGCGATCCATGATATCCCCTAGGCTTTGAGCGACATTGACCAGATTTCGATCGGCATCATCAAAGCGAGCCTGGGCATCGTTGAAAGGCAAATTGTTCGGCTTCCAATCAAAGGAATAGATCATCAGGTGCTTGATGAAAATTTCGGTCAGCTTTTGAAAGGACTCAAGCTTTTGAATGGCAGTATCAAAATCCACTTTTTCAAAAACGTCCACACTGCCGCCAAAGAAAATCACTTTGATTTTCATAATTTCGACCAGTAGAGGGTCTGAAACTTTGAAATCTGGAGCAAAATCTGTCAGCGACTGGAGCACTTCCAAAAGTTCCGAACGAGTGAGCTTCTGCCCTGGCTTGCCATCCACCATGTCGCCCAAATAATCAAACAGATCACCCACAGTGCGAATCATATAGGCCAACTCACTGCCACCATTGGTCAGATCCGAGGATTTCACAAAATAAAAATAGCGCAGATACTGAATGAAACCACGGGCGCCCAAAAGCGAAAAGCGATACCACTCCAGTGGTGAAATCACCGCCTCATCACCGCCAGTCAGCGTTTTTTTCAGCTTTTTCACCAATGGCATGGCCTTATCAACACCTGCAATCCAAGTCCAATTGGAGGAGTTGAATTTTTCCAGTTCCTTAAGAAGAAAAATCACATTGTTCAAATCATAAGCCTGACCATTTTTTTGAATGAGCGCGCCTAAGTCCTTCGCTCCTTGCTGAATGGCGAGATTGGCATTTTCAAAATTTTGAATCTCATCATCCAGCCGAAAGCCAGTCACCCATTTCCAATTGAAAGAGTAAATTTTCATGTAAGGATTCACATTCAAAGTGATCCGTCTCATTTCTTGCACAACAGAAATGAGATTTTTCATTTCCTGGCGAGTGATGGAGTCAATCGCGCCGCCGACAAAGAGCTGCTTGATGCGAAAGATCTCTTGCAATAGCGGATCGGGCACCCGAGTTCCCGGATTGAGAAAATACTGCTCGATAAAATGCGCCAACTCTCTGGATGTGAATCGATCCTCAAATCGACCCCGCACTGACTTTTCAAAAGTTGAAAGGGCCGCACCGGCACAATCCCAAGCGGCAATGAGCTTGGGCTCACTAGCTTCACCAGCAAAAAACTCTTCGGCAACTGGAATGACCTTCGACAGACAATCCGTTTCAGAAAGCTCAATCACCATGGGATCAGCGACCGGAGGTTTTTCATAAAGTGGAAGATCACAAGCTGTCAGAAGGAAAAGCACCAATCCCGCAAAGGCGATCATGAGCCTAATAAACATAGGTCACTCCTCCATAAATGCGATCGTTGGCACGAAACTGATTGAGAAAGCGATCGTCCTTGTTACTTTCGCTAACGTCATCAACACCCAGCACGTCAGCTCCCATGCTGAGGATCAGCTTGTCGGTTTGATGAAATTGGAACTCTCCACTTGCGATCATTCCTTTTTGCTCAAATTCGCGAAGGTATCTCAATTTGGAGAGAATTTTTTTCTGAAAAAGTCGCCCCGTCACAATCGCCTGAATTTGGGCAGCCCGATTGAAGTTCAAGCGCTGGCTAAATACCGGCCCATGCTGACCGCCGTTAACATCGACATCGTCATATTTTCCGCCGTCGATTTGCAAATAGGCCAAACTGAACAGGATGGGATCATGGATCCACCCAATCAGAGCTTTTTGATCCAACTGCACGGATGTCGCACGTGCAGGACTGGGCCTTTGCAGAATGTAGGGATCATCGGCATCCCGGCGGATGTCCTGGGGCCGATCCTCGAGATAGGAAAGAGAAATTTCAGTTGCCGATTCATTGAATCGATATCCTAAATCCATTCCCCAAAGAGTGTGATAGGCCACAGCTGGATAAAGAGGCGCAAAGCCAGTGTCTTGGCCTTCCTCGGAAGATTCCAATTTACGATCGTATTTTACCAAAAGGCTGTTCATGGGCTTAAAGCCCAAACTGCTCGCTGCCCAAAACCCAGGCCGATCGGCGCCATAGCGCAATCGGTACCCCACTCCAGGCTTTTGCACCAATTCCTTCAGATCGGGAACATTCAGTGAGTAAACGATTGGTCTTTCTTTGCCGTTGAAAAAAAATGTCGATGCTGGCTTACGGTACCAACGACTGTCCGCCACAAGGTTTCCGTCTTCCTCTTTGACTTCAGGCCCCATCGTCGGAATAAAAATCGGCGACAGAAATGCCAAGCTGTCAAAGGCCCCTTCTCGGTGACTGTGAAAAACCCCGGTCAAACCCTGTTCCACAGGACGAAGAGAATCAAAAACCGAATCGGGCTGCCAAAGACCAAGGTCCCAAGTTTCATCGGCTTTGGACCAATACTCCAATTTTCGACCCACACTGATTTGGCTTTGACCATCTCGCCAAGAACGACTCCAAAAAAGTTCTTGCACTGAAAACTGGGAAGCTCCCCAATCGACATATCTTTCAGCCGTCAGATCCGCTCGACTGAATGTGCGCTCAGTTTCCAGCTCCGTTTTCAACCCGACAGAGGTCAGCAGTCCTTGATCAAGAGTGGAGTTCCCTGGAATCGAAGAGGCGTATTGACTGCCCTCGACTTTGAGAAGCCCAGATGTTTGAGTTTTGCTGCTCGAATTTTTTTTTGCTGAAGTTTCAAGTTTTTCAATGGAGGCTGGAATTTCCAAAGACAAGCTCTGGGCTTGGCACAACAAAGCCCACACAAAGATCACTTTGAATAAGACGATGGCCCGAAAAAGACCGTGAATTGACGTCATGAGAGCTCCACTAAATTCGAGGCTCCTCTCTCTGTCAATCGGATTAGCAGAGTGAAATTCGCTTCTGCCATGCGCTGGAAAGTGCTTTGATTTTATGATGACACTGAGAAAGAAACTTCGTTAAATGTTTTGAAATTGCTGTTTTTACAGTGACAAAAAGGGATTTTTTATGACTTCAGCCTCTGCATCAAATCCAGCCCTCCACGAACTTTTACAAGCGATGTGGAAGGACTATTGCCAACTCAATCCTGCGGCTCGCCGCATCTTTGATCTCCTCACGGCTGAGGGTGAAACTGTCCTCAATGACCATATCGCACTTCGAACTTTCAACCACCCGCGATTGGGAATTCAAAGTTTGGCAAAGATTTTCCTTCAGTTCGGTTATCAGGAAAAGAACGACTATGTTTTCAAAGAAAAGAAGCTCTATGCAAAGCATTATGAACATTCGGATTTGAAGCTTCCAAAGATCTTCATCAGTGAGTTGGAGCTTGAGAAAGTCTCGCCGTTGATCCGTGAGACAATGACTTCATTGATTGAGCAGATTCCAGAAAGCTCCCTTCAATCGGAGCGGTTCTCGATGAGCGGTCGCCCTTGGCAGATGAGCTATCAGCTTTACTCGCAGTTGGCAGAGGAAAGCGAGTACGCCAGCTGGGTGGCAGCCTTTGGTTTTCGCCCCAATCACTTCACGGTCAATGTCAATGAGTTGAAAAAATTCAACGACCTTCCGACCCTGAATGCTTTTGTTGAAGCCCAAGGCTACACTCTGAATAAATCCGGTGGCCTTATCAAAGGAACACCCGAGCAGTTTCTCGAGCAAAGCTCCACAATGGCAAAAGAAATTCCAGTTTCCTTTTCCGATGGAGTTCATGAAATTCCAGGCTGTTATTACGAATTTGCTAAAAGGTACAAATTGCCCAATGGTCAACTGTACCAAGGATTTGTGGCAGCTTCTGCAGATAAGATTTTTGAAAGCACCAATCGTCAACGCTAGGTTTAGGCGACTTTTTTGATGAGCCTGTTGACTGTTTCTTCATCAGGCTTTTCTTGCTTCCAATAACGATGACAATTGAGGAAAATTTTCGCCAGCGACTGATCGAACTGGGTGCCGGCATATTTTTCAATTTCTTTGTAAATCACGTCAATGGGAAGGCCCTGACGATAAGAACGATTTTCACCCATTGCATCCAGGGTGTCGACGATCAAGATCACCCTTGAAATCAAGGGAATGTCTTCGCCATGCAAACGATCGGGATAGCCTTTGCCATCGACTCGCTCATGATGGCCTCGCACTGCCGGCAGCACTTGGCGGAAAAATTCATGACTGGTGAGGGGCTTGATGATGTCCTCACTGTAAACAGGATGAGATTTCATGATCTCATATTCATTTGTGTCTAATTTTCCAGGCTTATGAGTGATTTGGGTATCAATCCCCATTTTACCGACATCGTGAAGAATTCCTGAGAATTCGGCCACTTTCTGTTGGTATTCCGAAAGCCCCGCCGCTCGAGCGAGCAGACGTGAGTATTCACCGACCCGGAGACAATGGTAGAGTGTTTCGGGGTCCACTTTTTTCAAGGACTCCAGAATTGATCCCACCGCCGAATACGCCCACGTGGGAATATCACCCCACACCAAGTTCAGATTGGTTTTTTTCATTGCCGACAAACGTCACCCCGCTCATTAACTTATCGGACTGGTCCACCAATCCCTCAATGGAACGAGGACTGATTTCCAAGACTTTTTGCTGGTTGGATCAGAAAAAAATGTTTCACGCTGAGAATCGATGACAGATTCTCAAAATGTGACGACTTCAATTTTTAAATTTGACCGTAGTTCTCTTCAGCGAAATCCCAGTTGAGAAGCCGGTCCACGACTTCTTCAACGAAATCACCACGCCGGTTTTGAAAATCAAGGTAATAAGCGTGCTCCCAAATATCGATTGTGAGCAAAGGCTTCAAATCCATCGTCAAGGGATTCAGGGCGTTGGCGCTTTTGGTGATTTGGACTTTTCCGAAATGATCACTGCAGAGCCAAACGTACCCGCTGCCAAATTGATCCAGAGCCGCTTGTTTGAATTGACTGCGGAAATCCTCAAAACTGCCGAAGCTGCTTTCCATTGCCGATTCCAGATCGCCAACGGGCTTGTGATTGCCTTTGGGGTTGAGACATTTCCAATAGAAATTGTGATTCCAAACCTGAGCTGCATTGTTGAAGACAGATTTTTCGCTTTCTTTATGAGCACTTTCCAAAACCACTTGTTCAAGACTCATTTCGGCGTAGGGTTTGCCTTTGACCAATTCATTGAGTTTGTCCACATAGCCTTTGTGATGTTTGCCGTAATGAAAATCCACAGTCGATGGAGACATGACGGCGGCAAGTGCATCATGGGGATATGGAAGGGGTGGGAGTTCAAAAGGATACATCATTTCCTCCTAGTTCTTTTCTTAAGGCTCTTCCCTTTTCGCTTTTGGCTCAACTAAAAATGCATCGGTGCCTGCGGAAACACATTTGAGATTTTCGCCAATCTCCGCTAAAACAAAAGGCGATGACGTATCTTCTTTCGATTGGCATTGGGTTATTGGCGGGCGTTGCTTCAGGTCTCTTTGGCATTGGCGGCGGAGTGATCATTGTTCCGCTTGTCACTTTTCTTTTTCAAATTCAAGCCCAATCGGCGACTGCCACTTCACTGGTCGCTCTGCTCTTGCCTGTCGGAGCTCTCGGTGTTTGGCATTACTACCAAAATGGCTTGATTACTTCAGAGAATTTCAAAATTGGTTTTTTAATTTCGATGGGCCTTTTTCTGGGCACACTTTTGGGAGCTCGAATCGCAGTTCAACTGAGTGGGCCTACCTTAACCAAAGCTTTTGCAATCTTTCTTGTTTTTATCGCCGTTCGTCTTTGGTTGAGCGCTTCCTCATAAATGATCAAGCTCTTTCCCCAACGTTGATTTTTGCCCCTCCATCCTTCTGCCATTTGTTGCACAGTGACCGACTCACTGTTCCCTGCAGCTTGATTTAACTTTTTAAATGCCACTGATTTGATTTCGTTATGATTCGCCGCAGTTGGTTTTCATCTTGCAAGAATCCAGGAAAATAAAAGGACATCCATTGAAAATGGAAAGGAGATCCCTATGTTGATTTACGATGCTCTGAAGAAAGACCATGAATCCGTTCGGCAACACCTCAATGAGCTGATCATGCTCAGCGAGGGCGACGAAAATCGCCGACACACTTTGATTCAACAGATCCGTGATGAGCTGGTCCCTCACTCTCGAGCCGAGGAATCTGTGTTTTACAATTCTTTAAGAGCGATCGATGCGGCTAAAGACATTGTGATGCATGGTTACCAAGAGCATATGGAAGCAGAAGCTCTTTTGCGCACTCTCCAGGCAAAGGACAAAATCGATGCTGACTGGAAAGCCACTGCCCAAAAATTGAAGAAAGCTCTTGAACATCACATTCAAGAGGAAGAGGGCAAGATCTTCACTGTGGCTCGGCAGCTTTTCACCGACGACGAAGCACGAATGATGGCTGAAGCCTTCGAACAGCTCAAGCCTGAAGTCAAAGAAGAAGGCTTTTTACGAACCACTTTGGATATGGTGGCAAATCTGATGCCTCCACGCTTTGCGGCCTCGGTCCGCACCTTTGGTCTGAATCCCGATGCTGGCGCAAGCAAGCATTAATTCAATTTAAGAATGAATCCATAAGGATGAAACACTAACAAGGAGGAATTATGAATTTCAAAAAATACCAATCAACTTTGACTTTGGTTGCTTTCTTATCACTGGCTGCAGCTCCCGCTTGCGGAGACAATGCCAATCGCACATCGACTGGAACTGGTACAGCCACTGACACCAACATGAGCGGCTCAACGACGGACACGTCTGGTACGACCGGTGCTCCAACAACGGGAACGGGAACCGCAACTGACACCGCAACAACTCCAAGCACGGATACTGGCATGAGCGGCTCTTCAACCGCAGCTTCTGTTGACAACAGCATGAGCGGCTCTTCGACAACTGGGACAGGAATGTCAGAAACTGATTCTTCAATGAGCGGCACTTCCACAGCCAGTTCTGTTGATAACTCCATGGGAACTGGTTCAGAGATGAATAAGTAGTCTTTGCCTTTTCAAGGAAAATCACCAAACCCCAACCCACTGGTTGGGGTTTTTTTTAATGAAAAACTCTTTTTTGAATTTCTTCAATGAGGATTTCCCCACGAATGGGTTTAGTCAAATGAGTGTCACAGCCCGCCTTCAAGGACTTTTCAACATCATCTTCAAGCGCATGAGCCGTTAAAGCCACGATCGGTTTCGAAAAGCCATTTTGCCGCAGCTGTCGAGTCGCCTCCAGGCCGTCTAAAAGGGGCATTTGAATATCCATCAAAACGATATCAAATTGATCCTTTTTCACTTCATCTAAAACTTCCAAACCATTATGAGCATAGGTGATACTGGCTCCTTCTTTTTCCAAATAAAGGCGGATCAATGTTTCATTGTCCTGAGAATCCTCGGCTAAAAGAACTCGCACATTTTCTAAGCGTTTGGTTTTTTTCAAACTGTTCAGCAGCTTTCGAGTGAGAGGTTCGCCTTTTTTTCCTTTGATGAATTCAATATTTCTCAAATCCCCAGTTGGGATCAAAAGTGAAAAGCAGCTGCCCTCACCGATTTCGCTGCCCTTCAAGCTGAGATTTCCCCCCAAGCTTTCAGCTAATTTTTCTGAAAGTGCCAACCCCAATCCTTTCCCATTGGAATTGCGGCTGAAGGAGCCCTCCAGTTGAGCAAAGGGTTTGAAAATCTTATGTTGCTGCTCGCGAGAAATTCCAATCCCTGTGTCCTCGACATCAATTCCAATACAGGGTCCCCACTTGGTGTTTTCCAGGAATTCAAGAAAGACCATGATACGACCATTGTGATTGGAGTATTTAATCGCATTGCTGAACAGGTTGGTCAGAATCTGCCGCACACGATGGGGCTCGGATTCAATGAGTTTTGGAACTGCTGAATTGAAAAACACATTCAATTTGATATCTTTCTTTTCGGCATTGGGCTTGATTGTCTGAATGACATCATAGACCATATCGCAAAGATTGAATCTGACTTTCTCAAGGCCTTGAATTCCGACATCGAATTTTGAAAGATTGAGAATATCATCAATGATCTGTAACAGCTGATCCCCATTCGAGAGGATTTTATCGGCAAATTGAATCCGCTCCTCTTCGCTGAGATTGGAATCTCGCAAAAGGCTAGCAAATCCTAAGATTGTATTCATTGGAATTCGAATTTCACGACTCATATTGACGAGCAATTCATTTTTCGTTTTCAAACCGGCTTCGGCCAGGTCCCGACTTTTACGCAATTCCTCTTCGACTTTTCGTCGTTCTGAAATGTCGGTGTGAGTGCCCACCCAATACTGAATGCTTCTCCCCTCGCGAACTGGAACCGCTCGCGACAGAAACCATTTCCACTGTCCTCGCCCATTGCTGATCGGAAAAGTGTCTTCCCAAATGTCGCCATTTTGAAATGCATGGGACAGTCCTTCGGTCACTCGATCCAAATGGTGAGGATGAATGACTTTGAACCAGCCATCATTCTTCATTTCAGATTCCTGCCGTCCTGTGTATTCAAGCCAACTCTGATTCCACCAGAAAAGATGACCTTTCTCGTCTGCAAGCCAGATCAAGTGCGGGAGAACTTGCGCCAAGGAATCAAGGACCTGTTCTTGTTGGCGGTGAAAAAGGTTCTTATCTTCGAATCCCTGAAGATCCATACCAACCTCCTGAAAAAGGGCCACGCCTGACCCCATTCTCATTCTTAAAGATCCCGGAGAGAAGAGCAAATTCTTGCCGCATTGAATGAGTAGGTTCTGTGAAAATTCATCATCACTTGTCAAAGTGACCCAAAAAGCATAGCATTTGCTTCCATGAAATTCCTCATTCTTCAGCACACACAAAAAACTCCTCCTGGCTCCACGCTGGAATGGTTGATTCAAAAGCAGCTTCCATTTGAAGTCCGATTTGCCTCTGAAATTCAAAAGTGGCAATCCGAAGTGCAGTTTGAAGCTTTGATCATTTGCGGTGGTGTGATGAATGTGGATCAAGAAGACAAATACCCTTGGTTGCATCTCGAGAAGAATTTGATTCGACAAAGCATTCAAGAAGGGAAAAAAATTCTAGGGCTTTGTTTGGGAGCACAGCTTTTGGCTGAAGCCCTTGGCGCCCAAGTTCAAGCTCACACTCATTGGGAAACCGGTTGGCATCCAGTGCGGTTGAACGATGGCAGCGAACTCATGGCTTTTGAATGGCATAAATACACTTTTTCATTGCCGTCGGGTGCTGATTTGTTGGCCACTAACAATCAGTGTTTTCACCAGGGCTTTCGCTACCGCGATCAGATTCTGGCCACTCAATTTCATCCTGAAGTCACCCGTGATTGGGTGATTGAAAGATCGCAGGATCCAGCCCCTCCAGGACCGGATTATGTGCAGACGCCAGAGCAGATTCTGGCAGGTCTTGAAACTTTACAGCCACAATTGCAAAAATGGTTTTTCAATCAGCTGGATCAATTTTTTCTTGGATCGCCAAAATGAATTTCGGGCGGCGAAGTCCAAACAGAAATAAACTCATACCCAGTGATCCTCTGTTGAACACTGCCATCAGAATCAACAAACTGCAGACCTTTTAAAACCCAGGTTTTGACGGGTTCATCCAGGAGTTCGGACTGCTGATTCTGACTGAAGTGCCAGTGAATTTCAAAGCTCTGTGGATCTAAATCCAAGCAGGTTTTTTCAAGAGAGACCTGCACAGGTTTGCCATTGAGAGCAAAACCTTCTGCTTCCAAAAGCAAACGAAATTTTTGATAGCTTTGGCAAATTTCCAAAGGCAGTCGCAGAGAAATGTCGCTCTGGCTGTCAGAGATTTTTTCAATTTTGAGAGTTTGAATCACATGCCGTTTGAATTCTTTAAATTGAGCTTGGGGCATTTCACTGGCGAACTGAGCTGGCTGACGTTGCGGCCCATAAGCTCTTTTCCAAACCAAAAAGGCAGCCGCGAGACCGACAAAGGCAAGTAAAAACCATTTGGACTTTTTTAGTATTCGCATTTGATATTCTCCCGGTCTTGATCTGAGGGCTTCATGCGAATCACGTTGGGTTCAAGCAAAGGCCACATCACTGTTGGCAATTGCTCTAAATGTTGCAGCCCCAAGGCATGTCCCAGCTCATGGAGCAGAAGGCTTGCCAAATGCACGTCGGCCTGATTGAGCAAAGGCTCTTCGGAATAGGAAAAATCCTGCATGTTCACTTTGATGTCAGCTTCCGTGATCTGAGCTCCTGTATAATAAACATTGGTGATCGCCTGAACGTGCCGGGCAGAGTCTGGCCAATCCGAAAGCAGAATCAAAGCATTGCGCCCGTCTTTTCTCGGCACCAAAGCTTCAGAGGCAGGCAGAGATTCAAAAGCGAAAATTTTGCGACCCAAGATCGATTCCCAAACCTGAGCCGCCACTTGCAAAGAATGCTTCATGTTTTCTGGAATCGATTCGGAGTGGTAAACTGTGACCACTGTCGGCCGCCAAGAGACTCTTTGCCCATAAGAATTCTGAACAAAACCGCAGGACTTTTCAGAAGCTGTGGCCAAATCCTCTTCATTGCCGGGACCAAGAATTTGCGAACAAGCCATCAAACACAAAAGTCCGCTGCTCAACACTGCTCTTTTCAAAATGTCATGCATTCCCCCATTTTATCCGGACATTGAGAATAAACAAGGCCGCACTGACTTTGGGCTGGAGCTCGGGCTCAGGTGATCATTTTCTGTTTAATAATTGGCCTCCATGGCTTTTGAGGCTGGAGCATGGGCTAGCTGTGCCTCCAGACTGATATTCGCCTTGAGCAGTCTGGAAATCGGACAGCCCGCTTTGGCCGTTTCGGCAGCTTTGCGAAATTGGTCTTCACTGGCATTGGGCACTTGGCCTGTCACGGTCAAATGCACGGCTGTGACTGTGAACCCTTCGGCTGTTTTTTCCATTTGCACTCTGGCTTTGGTGTCGATGGCTTCCACTTTCAAATTCATTTGTGCGAGCTCATTAGAAAGAGACATTGAAAAACAACCGGCGTGGGCAGCTGCAATCAGTTCTTCGGGGTTGGTGCCTTTTTCATTTTCAAACCGAGTCGAAAAGGAATAGGGAATTTCTTTGAGCACTTGGCTCTCGGTGCTTAAGCTCCCATGTCCTTCCTTTAAATTTCCTTCCCAATGGGCAGATGCATTTCGTTTGATCATTCGTTTCTCCTTGGTTGTGGTTGGTATTGAGGTTTGTCGTTTCTGATTTCGGGGCCATTCTCCACATTTTGGCTGCACTCTTTGAGTTTCTCCTGATGCTTCAATGAAGATGCCAAAATTCCTGCCCATCGGCGCAACGGGTCAGCAGGTTGATTCTCTGTCCAAATTTGGTTTTTTTCGGCAGACTTCGGGCATGAAAAAATCACCTGTGAAAATCATGCTCCTCGGTGCTGGCGAGCTGGGAAAAGAATTTGTCATTTCAGCTCAGCGCTTGGGGCTTTCTGTTGTTGCTGTTGATCGCTACCCCTCCGCTCCAGCTATGCAAGTCGCAGATCAATTTGAAGTGATCGATATGCTCAATGCTGAGCACCTCGAGCAAGTCGTTCAAAAACACAGACCCCATTTGATTGTTCCTGAAATTGAAGCCATCCGAACTGAAAAACTCAAGGAATTCGAGACAGCCGGGATTCAGGTCGTTCCAACAGCCAAAGCCACACATCTCACCATGAATCGAGATGCCATCCGCGATGTGGCTGCTCACCAATTGAAATTGAAGACGGCCCAATTTCTTTATGCTGAGTCGCTTGAAGAATTGAAAAAAGCCAGTCAGAAAATTGGTTTTCCAAATGTCGTCAAGCCAGTCATGTCGTCATCTGGCAAGGGCCAATCTGTGGTGAAAAACGTCGGCCAAGTGGAATCGGCCTGGAATTACGCGATTGAAGGAATGCGCGGTGACCATCAAAAAGTCATCGTCGAGGAATTTATCAAATTCGATTCTGAAATCACTCTTTTGACGATCAAGCAAAAGAAAGGCCCGACTCTGTTTGTTCGACCCATCGGCCATCGCCAAGAGCGTGGAGACTATCAAGAATCCTGGCTGCCGGCCAAACTCACAGCCCGACAATTGAAATCCGCCCAGCAAATGGCGAAAAAAGTGACGGATTTTTTGGGTGGAGCTGGCCTTTATGGCGTGGAATTTTTCGTCACAAAAAAAGATATCTATTTTTCCGAACTCTCGCCGCGTCCCCATGACACCGGCTTGGTGACTTTGACTTCGCAAGATCTCACCGAATTTGATTTGCATTTGCGAAGTGTCCTGGGCCTGCCGATTCCGCAGATCACCTACCTAGGCCCGTCCGCGTCCGCAGTCATCTTAGCAGATTTTGAATCCGAGAATTTTAAAATCACCGGCATCGAAAAAGCCTTAAAGGCACCTCAAACCGATGTTCGCCTTTTTGGCAAACCCAGCACAAGAAAACACCGTCGCATGGGAGTCGCTCTCGCTCGAGGAAAGACGGTGGCAGATGCCCGCAAAAAAGCCCGCACTGCCGCTTCGAAAATTCGGATCGAACAGGTCTGAGAGCCCCACCAGCTATTTTTGACTCAACTTGCCTGAAGGCTTCTTTTTTGGTCTGGAAATCAAACCTCGAGCCTCCATTTGATTGAGAATCAAATATTCCACCACTGATTTGAAATCCCGACCCCATGAAATGATGCGAGTAAAGGGGCCTTTTCGTTTTTCTTTTTCCCTTAAGAAGCTCACCACCGAATGATTTCATGTTTTTTATTTTGGAGTCGATTTTTTGTTTCATAGTGAAAGAGTTGTAACATGAGTTTTTTCAGAGCTTTTTCAAAGAGCGAGAGAATAGCTTGAAAACAAAACCGTAAAAGCCATAAGACCTTCGCCCCAAAGCGATCACAAAGAAAATTTTAGAAAATCCAAAATCTCAAAAATATTTTCTCTCATCCAAGAATAGAAAGCCAAAAAACTCGTCAAATTCTTTTTTCAAAAAATGATGAGCGCCGGATTGTTTGTTCACTCTCCTGAAAACTCACCACACGACCCGGAGCCGCCATGCCAGAAAGTAAAGTATTTTAATTTTAATCTCTGAAATTTCATTCGCAAAGCATCGGCGTGAAAACTGGTGTCTCAAAATGAGATGTTCAGGAGTTTTTCGAAAGAAAGTTGAATCACCCGCTGCTGGATGATTTCGTTTTTAAATTCAAATAGATCCGCGTTCAGATTTTGCCACACTTTGGCTGAACTGGCCCTGATTCACTGACTTCAATCACCGATAAACCTCGAAGTTCCGCTAGAATAGAAGCTGTAGCCCGTATGCGAAAAAGTGGAGTTCATTTGGGGGCCAGTTCAGCCGGAAATATTGGTGAATGAATGAATCAGGGGAAAAAATTCAATTGCAAAAAATGGATTGCTCTCACCGGAGTGACCGGGCTGCTTTTCTTTTTCAATAACTGTTCCCAAAATTCAGGTTTTGAAGTTACCCTTGTCGAAAGCAGCGATTTTGCTTCTTTGGGAAGCGCTTCCAAGTTCACTTGTGCGCCGGATGCGATTCCCGTCACAAGTCCTCTGCTTCGCCTCACCAAAAAACAATACGTCAACACACTTCGCTCGCTGGTGGATCGCGCCGTTACCACTGCAGATCGCACCAACGTGACGACCTTCTTTGCCAGTGCTGCTGTTCAAACGACTTTGAATTCATTCCCGACAGAAGGCCTTGGCAACAAAGGGAACGAGCTCGTGTATGACACCTCTGATCAAAGGCTGTCGGGAGCTTTGGTCAGAAATCAATTTGAACTTGCCTATCAAGTGGCGCAGTTCATCGTCAGTGATCCCGCTCGTTTGAATCAATTCGTTCGCTTTTATTCTGGCAACTCGATCTGCGCCACTGAGACAGTCACGAATACAACTGCCACCCCAGCTTGCTACCAAGCTTTTATCCAGGGATTCGGGCTTCGTGCTCTTCGTCGTCCGATCGAAAATAAAAACAACTCGATCGATGCAGGCTCAACCGATCCGGAAGCTCAAAATGATTTGGCTTATTATTCAAAAGTCTTCACCACTCCGACCAATGGTGGATTTGATTCTTTGATTGCTTCCATGCTGGTCTCACCGGACTCACTTTTTCTCACTGGCTTTAAAGGAAGCGCCAACAGTCAGAATCAAATTGCTCTGAGCAGTTACGAAGTTGCTGCCAAGCTGGCCTATTCTCTGACGGATTATCCGCCGGATGAGACTTTGCTCACAGCTGCGATCAACCAGTTTCAGGGAAGTGGTCAAACTCTGAACGATCAAACCAATCGCCTTTTAAATTCAACTTTGGCTCGAGGCCGTTTTAACAATTTCTACTCGCAATGGTTGCGCCCAGATTCGGTTCCCACTCTTGTGGCAACGACAGGCGCTCCTGCAACCAATTTGACGACTTTGAAAAACAATGCGATCCAAGAACTTGTGGATATGGCCGAATTTTACACATTCGGAAAGCCCAACGGAAAAGCCTCCGATTTGGTTTCAAGCAATCTCTCTTTTGCAAAGACTGCCGATGTCGCCAGTCTTTACGGTGTGCCAACTTGGGCTGGAAAAAAATCCGATGGAACTTACGATTTGAATGCCGTTGTCCCATTTCCAGCTTCCAGTCCGCGAGCTGGACTTTTCACCCGTGCCGCCTTTGCCTTTTCCGGAAGCCGTGAATCCAATTTGATTCTGCGAGGAGCAAAGTTGCGCCGGGATTATTTGTGCAATGATTTTGCTCCGCCCAACAACACGGTCTTGGACACTTCCATTCCGGTCAGTGGCCCACCGACTCAAAGAAACATCGTCATTGCTGGCACTCAAACAGGAAGCTGCAAGGGCTGTCACGAGTACTATATCAATCCATTGGGATTTGCCTTGGAAAATTACGATGCTTTCGGTCGCTATCGGGCACTTGAAGACATTTACAGCTCGAGCAACCAACTTGTTCAGAGTGTTCCAGTGAATGCTGTTGTGGCACCACGCTTGAGCCAAGGTAATCCGACAGTCGTTGATGGCGGAGTGGCTTTCAGTCAGCACCTTGGAACCAGCGAAGAGTTCAACACTTGTTTTGTTCGCCACTTCTTCCGCTACACGGAAGCTCGAAATGAAAATAACCGCGCAGATGGTTGCGATCTTCTGAGCATGAAAGAAACTTTAATGAGTGATTCGGGGGGACTGAAGGAGATGATTCGCTCATCCGTGCAAAGACCTTCCTTTTTCCGAAGGCAGATCAATCCCTAAGGTGATTTGAGGAGATCTTATGAAGTACAACAAGCTCACACGACGGCATTTCCTGCAAGGGGTTGGGGGCAGCTTCTTATCTCTTCCCTTCTTACCTTCCCTCATGTCCTCGGCTGAGGCCGCAACTTTGCCTGAAAGAAAATTTTTAGTGATTTTTTGGAGCGCTCACGGTGGGATGCAGATTCAGAATCTTTATCCCATCATCAGCAATCCGGCAGTCGCTAGCAAATTAACAACTCAAACACTCTACAGCTCTGTGAACCATACAGCGAAATATGGAAACCTCGTCAATTTAAAAACCACGATGGGCTCCAACACTCCCTACCTCGCAACCATGCTTGGCAATGATTTGCCTGGAGATACGGGTATTCTGCCGTCCGCAAATGCCTATGGAGTCAATACATTAGGACAGGATTTCGATGCGGGTGCAGCCCGTGTTTCTCCAGTTCTGGGAAATTTCATTTCCGATGCGCACCTGGCAAAAATCAATCTGATTTCTGGATTGGATTTCATGCACGATTCAGGACACGGCGGTCAGCAGACTGGAAATTTCTGCAACTATGCCGGAAACAGTGCCGGCAATCCCACTGGAAGCAAAGAGGGAATGCCGAATGTTTGGATTCCAACAATTGACTCCGTCGCTGCCAAGTATCCGAATTTCTATGCCGGTGCCAATCCGGTCGTTAAATCAATGGCTCTCAATATTCACTGGCACGGTATCGATGCTGTTGATGGAAACCTCTCTGCTGATGTGATTGATGGAGTCTTTCGTGGCAATCCCAATCGACCTGACACTCTCGGAAAAGCATTTAACATTCTCTTTTCAAGTCTAAAAAGTGCCCAGGCCGACCCCGCAGGCTCAAGCAAAAAAAGTTTTCTTCTCAACAATGTTTATGAAGATTATGCGCGAGTGGCTCGCGGCGCTTATGGCCCTGGCCGTCGCATTGGCAAAGAGGATCGAAGCCGTCTTGAGCAGTTTATGGAAACTCTCAACAGCGTCATCCTCGGAATGACGACCAATGCCCCTGGCGCTTGCACCATTCCCGGCATTTCCGCGACTGACACAAGCATCGTCACCAGCGGCGGATGGGGCTTGCCAATTGATCTGACTGTCACTCGCAACACTCTTCATCTTTACAACCAACTGATGACGGCTGCTTTCTCTTGCGGTCTGACCAACATTTTTGTCGTCGGCCTCCCTGCTTTACGTGATCAGTTTATTCCTTTTGAAACTTTTAAAGACCAGGGAGTTTTGGCAAATGGCTTTGCCATCGACAATCGAGACGCTCACCAGGGAATGTTCCACTGTCACAATCTCTACGATCGTGCCCGCTATCTGACTCAATCCATGCGTTGGTATTTTCAATATGGCTTCTACGATCTCATGCAAAAACTAGAGGCCGCGACTTTGACGAGCGGTGGATCGATTTTGGATCAGAGCTTGCTCTTCTGGACACAAGAATGTGGGCACAAAACCCACAGTGGAGCCAACATTCCGATCATCACAGCGGGCAGCGCTGGTGGCTTTTTTAAAACTGGGCAGTTTGTCGATTACAAAACCCCCAATCGCAAGCTTTTCACTAAATACGGCAACTTGAACACTTATCAGGGGCTTTCCTACAATCGATTCCTGGCAACCGTTCTGCAATCCATGGGTCTTCCGACTTCAGCTTATGAAGTGGATGCCGCGAAATACGCCGGAACTTTGGGACGAATGCCTGTCTCTAGCACCAATACAGTGAAAGGTTATGGGCATCCAGTTCAACACCCATTCAAATTGAATTCGGGTTGGGACCCTGTCACCTTTGTCTATGATTACCAATTGGATGATCTCAGTTTGCCGTTGCCAATCATCACCTGAGATTGAAATCCTGACGTTCGACACTCATGCGACTGGCATGTCCTCTGCAGTTGAGCTTCACAAATTCAACTTGGAGGATCTATGGATATTTCACAAAACACTTCTCAAAAACCAAAAGCAGTTGTCACTGGCGCCTCCAGCGGCATCGGCTACGAACTCGCCAAACAGTTTGCCAACAACGGGTTTGATCTTTTCATTTGCGCTGAAGACCCAGGAATTGTCGAAGCCGCTCAAGCACTCGAAGGCTTTGGTGCCCGTGTTGAAAAGCTGCAAGTCGATCTGAGAAATTTTGAAGATGTGGAAAAATTCTACGCACAAATCCAAAAATGGGGTCCCGTTGAAGCTCTCGCCTTGAATGCTGGAGTTGGAGTCTCAGGAGATTTCATTGGCGACACTGAGCTTCGAGAGGAGCTCAAGCTGATTGATCTGAACGTCAAATCAGTTGTCCATTTGGCAAAACGAGTGGCTGCCGACATGGTCAATCAAGGACATGGAAAAATTCTGATGACATCTTCGATCGCCTCCATTTTGCCAGGACCTTTTTTGGCAGTGTATGCAGCTTCAAAAGCCTTCGTTCAAAGCTTTGGAGAAGCCATTGCCAGTGAACTGAAAGACCGTGGCGTCACTGTCACCACTCTTCTGCCCGGCCCCACCGACACCGAATTTTTTGAACGGGCGGATATGATGGACACCAAAGCTGGCACTGGAAAAAAAGATGATCCTGCTGTGGTCGCCAAACAAGGATTTGAAGCCATGATGGAGGGCAAAGACAAAATTGTGGCTGGATCTTTCATGAATAAAGTGCAAGGAGTCGTCGGAAAAATGATGCCAGATCAAATGGCTGCTTCTATGCACCGACGACAAACCGAGCCGGGTTCTGCTAAAAAATAAATCCAACAGCGCCTTTTTTTGCTCTTTTTCTTTTCAATTGGGCAATTTTTTCTTGCACAATTTTTTGTCACCCCTTGGTTTCGGGACTTTTGAACTCAGGGGTGGTACATTTCCTCAATGAAAGCCGCTTTGTTCGTCCTTTCATTTGTTGCTCTTGTCATCACAGCCTGTGGAAAAAAATCAGGCTTCCAGGCGAATTCTCTGCCCACAGAGAACGCTGCGCTCCAGGATATTCAACCGACTGAATCAGCCAAAGAACCTGACATCAAAGAAGAAGAGAATGAGGAAACTCTCAAATCCGAAAACGAAGATGCGGAAAAATCGCAAATCCCAGATTTTGAAATCCCCGAAATTCCTGAATACGAGGTTCAGGAAAAATCGCTGATCGAAATGGGCCTGTGGGTGATTGAAAAAGAAGCCCGAAAAGTCGGAGCTGCTTGCAACTTTTATGTGCAACGAGTTCTTCAGTTGATGGGCTTTGGCCGATCCTCTTGGAAAGCCAATGATTTTGATCTTTACGTCAATCAGAATTTTTCGACCTACAAAGTGGAATCCTTTGTTCCCAGTTCGCAAGGAAGCGAGAAAAGCCGTCTGAAAAAATATCTTTGGTCATTCCCAGAAAAAACAGGGGTGATCCTGCAATGGAAACGTCGGGTGGGCCCGGGGCATGTGGCAATTCTTCACCGCCAAGGAAATCAGCTGGTGATCTTCCACGCCAGCTTGAATCGTTTCGTCGCAAAAGCGCAAAAAATCGATATGGATGTGCTCTTTTACCAGGGTGGCAATGCCTATCGTTTGAATGTGTTTTCGGACCTGAAAAATTAAGATTCCAAAAGCTCTGGCAATTTCTCAAGCAGAATTTGATCAGTCTCAGTTGAAAGATCCAGATCATTGAGGCGGAGATCTTCGGCGACTTTCCAAGCAGTTTGACGAATTTGCGTACCCGCTTCTAAAAACGACAATTGGCCCAATCGTTTTAAAGACAGAATTTCACGCAAACGATTGAGAATCTGCTCGCTTTCTCTTTCAGAAAGAAGGTCACCTTGGAGTTCCATCAGTTTCGAATTGAAATTCATTGCTTTCATATTTCAAACTTGAAGGAATCTGATGCAGCTCTCAACCCAAAATTCAGTTTATTGAAAAATTTTTCTCTGAGAAATTAGAGCAATGCGCTCGCAGGTTCCTCACTTTGAAATGAGCAATTGCTCCTCAATGAAGCGCCGAGCCTCAAAATTTTTTCCGATCACGAAAAAAAATAAACTGTTTCGGAAAAGCATCGCTTCCAGGGTTATGACATAAGTTATTGTTTTTACAGTGTTATTTTAGTTTCAAAAGAACTTTGTTGAGGATTGAGCTCATGACATTTCGTGCTGAAATGGGCGGCGCACAAATTGTCATTGATGTCGAGCTCGAAGCCTAGTATCAAATTCGTTCACATTTTGAAGGAGTACATGATGACCTCTATGAAATTCAATAAAGCTTTGGCATTGACTGCTTTGGTAGCTCTGACAGCTGTTTCTTGCACTAAAAAAGAAGAAGCTGCTCCTGAAGCTACTCCTGGAACTGA